>CAXNNN010000230.1:0-6109 GCA_964203095.1 Verrucomicrobiaceae bacterium
AAGCCCGTTCCTTGATGCTCATGGCAAAGAGGTGCTGAACTTCCAAATCAATGCGGGGGTGCTCTTCTTTGTGGGGCTGTTCCTCTGCGTATTGCCGGGCATGATCATCGGTGTGGGTGCGCTTGTCATGATGATCATCGCCGCCCTCAAAGTGAACGAGGGCGAGTTCTATCGCTACCCATGGATCTATCGGATCATCAAGTGAAGGTCTGCCGCTCATGAACAACACACCGACGCCCCCGTCCTCCTGGTTGGGGAAGGCGTGGTATGAAATGGGGCTGGTGTTCAGCATCCTGACCGATCTCTCGTTTCGGCGCTTCATCACCCCCAGACTGGTGCGCTTGCTTTACCTGCTGAGCTTGGTGGGCGCGGGCTTGTCCGCCTTTGCCTGGATGCTCAGCGGTTTCACCACGGGCGTGATGTATGGTTGCTTCACCTTTGTGACCGGCCCAGTCGCCTTCTTCATCTACATGCTCGGTGCGCGGGTGGTTCTGGAGTTCCTGCTTGCGGTGTTTCGCATTGCCGAGGGCATGGAGCGTTTGATCGACCAGGGCAAACGCTAGGCTTTCAGTTGCCACCTCGCGCGGTGCACGTCGCGCCCGGCGCTTAGCCATTGCCGCTCAAAGTCCGTCTGCGGGTAGAAAAAGGCGTCGTCAGGCCAGTCGAGTCGTCTGAAGTTAGGCAACGCATCGAACTGCTCCGTGGCAGCCGCGTAGTAGTCGGCGTCGTCGGTTTTGAGCAGAAACTCACCGCCTGGCACCAGAATGCGTTGCAGGCCTTGATGGAACTCTTCGCTGACTACGAGTCGGCGGCGATGATGCTTTTTCTTGGGCCAAGGATCTGGGCAAAGCAGGTGCAAGCGCGAGACACTCGCCGTCGGCAAAAGCCAAGCCACCGTGTAGCTGCTTTCCAGGCGCAGGACGCGCGCATTGGTCAGGCCTGCCTGCGTGATGCGCTTGGCCACTTTGTCATAGCGACCAAGCATGCGCTCCACACCGAGGAACTGGCGTTCAGGATACTCCGCAGCCATTCCAAGCAGAAATCGGCCATCGCCACAGCCCAGGTCGATCTCCAGTGCAGGCGATGCATCCTGGAACAATTCTTCTTTTCTCAATTCCCGGAAGTAATTTTCCGGCACAAACGCGGCTTCGCTCATGGTCTCCAGTGTGTCCTATCTATCGGCCGAGCATTCGTTTCACCTGATCTTCGCTGTAAGCGTTGGCATTGGTTGATTGGTCATCGCCCGTGCTGGTGTCCAGGTAGATGCGCTTGTTGTCATCCAGTGCCTTCTTGGCGGGGGCAAACTCGCCGGTCTTGTAGCTCGTGTCGCCACCGCGAAAGGTCTGACCACCTTGCCGTGCGACCGTATTGCCGAACGTGCTGTCCTTGGTGGCGAAGATGCTCTTGGACATGCGATTGTCCTGGCTGCCATAGCGCGAGTCTTGCGAGCCCATGTGGCTCACCTTACCAGCTTGCGAGAAGATCCCGGTCTTATAGTTTTTCTGGCCGCTGAATTCACGCGTGCGATAGCTCTGGGTGTCGAATTTCTTCATGTTGCCACGGTTGCCCGCGCTGGCGGTGTTGAACTCCTTTTCATAGAGGTTCTTGCTGGTGTCAGCGCGCATCAGTCGCGATTCCATGCCGCCTCTGCTGGCCGGTGTGGAAGCGGTCTTGTCGGAGCTGCTGCAAGCGGTGATGGCGAGGGCCACCACGGGCATGCAACAGAGGCGGAGATAGCGAAGATTCAAACTCACGAGCAGCAGCATATACCAAGAGTGCGGGATGAGGATAGCTTTTTGCTAGGGCAGTTTGTCATCCGGATGAATGGCACGGCTGAAGCGGTCGATTGCAGGCGTCTGCCAGTCAGGGCGCAGGCGCACATCGGCGTCGCCACTGAGTTCGCCTGGAACGCCGGCTTTCGTAGCGTGCTCGGTGCGGCGCATTTCCCACCAGCACTGACCGGCGTGGTTGTGCTCGTGATCGATGACAAATCCCGCGTCACGCATGAGCGGGCCGATCCAGCCGATGCAGTGGTCGCAGTAGTCCTGGTATTGCACGAGGCCGTTCTTGATCAGGAAGCCCTTCGATGGGCACTCATGCATGTCGATGCGATACACGCCTTCGCCTTCCGTGGCCTGATAACCGGCTGCTTCATGCTCCAGCGTGTGGCCCCAGTATTCCTTCATGCCTGCGAAGCCTTTGTCGAGGATCAGCTTCGTCGCGTGCGTCTGCGACTCGCCGTAGATCGCCTGCTCCCAGTAATCGAGCACCAAGGCGTGCCCGCCCTGCTGGCGCAGCCACTCGAAGGTCCACTCGTAGTGGCCGCAGAAGTCATAACAGCCGATCATGCGCAGCGGGTGATGGAGTTGATGTCCTGCGGTGGCAGGGCCTGCGTGCTGAAGCGCTGGGTGCAGCGACCGTTGCCGCCGCTGATGCGAGCGCACAGGCCCGCAGGCTGGGCCATCGCTTCGCTCACGAAGTAACAATGCTCGCAGAAGTCTGGCATGATGGCACGCTGGTTGTCACGCAAGTGCTCGATAATGGGGCAGGTCTTCACCTCGATCACGACTTCATCGGCAAGCTGCTCGACAGTCACTTCCGCTCCGGGCTCAGCCTTGAAAAAAGCCCGCCAATAATCAGCCACAGCTCGCAGGCCGCCCGCCCGCCACTGGGTCGTGACTGGGGCGTAGTAGCGCGTGCCGAGGTCCTGCCAGTAGCGGTGCAGGGCGTCTTTGCCGAGCTTGCGCTCGATGAAGCGAAAGGTCGCGTTCAAGGCGAAGTAGAAGTCCGCTGCCCCCACGAGTTTCGTGTCGGTATAGGGTAGGGGACTGCCAGGCTCTGCATTCATCAGAGTCGTTAGCATGATCGCTGCGCTGCTCGCGCCAAGAATAAATCACTGGTCCGCTCAAGAGGCCAGTCAGCTCACTTTAGTGGGCGTGTGACCATGATTCCTGCATGACTGCCGTAACGGGTGAGGTAGTCGCTGAGACGGCTGTCGATGACCACCTTGCCATAGTTCCGTGGCGCACTGGCGTGCATGAAATGCAGCACCCCGTCGCGAGTGCGCAGTGCAAGCCCGACGTGTGAAGTGCCAAAAGCGCCACCGTCTTTGCTGACGATGCTGATGATGTCGCCACTGCGCAGTTTCGGCTCGATCGCGGACACGCGAGACTTGGGGATCATGGGCAGCGGCGATTCCCGCAAGCGGGCTTCGAGCGCCGAGATGCCAGTGCGATTGCTCGCGCTGCTGACCATGTAGCGATAGCCCTTCCAGTTGATGGTCATTTCCCGTGCAGCGTTGGTGACACTCAGTGCTCCGAGTTGCCGCGTAATGTCATCGACCAAACCACGTTTCTCATTGTCCTGCGACCAGTCCTCCAGGTAGTGCAGTCGTGAGAGGTAGGTGCCGTCGCAGCGCCCACCCCAGTAGCGATCCAGTTCGATGTAGCGCAGTAGCGTGTGCGGGGTCCAGTTCTCTACGGGTTGCTCGCACATGCGGGCGAAGGCCAGCGCAGTTTCGAAGAAGGTCCAGCAATCCAGGCCATTGAGGTTCACGGAGGCGGCTTCAATGCGGTCGTGGATCTCCAACGTGTGCCCCTTGTAGGGCGTGCCCACGAACAACTGTCCAAACCAAGCGGTGCGCTCGCCGATGGGCATGGCGCGCAGTTCAGCCACTAGCGGTTTGGTCTTGGCAACGACGCTGTTGAACTTGTCCTGGCCTTTGAACACGGTGCTGAAGGGCAGCGTTGCGGCTTGGCTATGCAGCGCGAAGAAGACGAGTGCGAGGCAGAGGGCGCGGGTCATAGGGATCCTTTCACCAAAGTGGGGCGGTTTGCATGGACAATGTCGCAGTGAATCAGCGCCGTCCGCCGCTGTCGGCATTCACCTTGTCGAAGACCTTTTTCACATAGCTCGCACGCTGGTCAGGCGTGTATTTGAACAGGCGATCGCGCTCGTTGCGGATGATCTCGCGGAACTTGTCGCGGGCCGCGTCGGGCATCTTGTTGTAGTAGAAGTCGCGGTCGGCGGTAGGCAAGTAAACGGAGCCGCGCACGTAAAGTTTGCCGTTCTCGTCCTTGCGGGTGTATTCGGCTTCCGTGAGGCGATGGATGTCCACCGGAGTGACCTCGCGCCTGTCCCGCCCATTCGGGTTCGTCGGGGTTGGAATGATCTCGTGGTAAGTCAGAGCGAAGGCTTCACCGCCTACTTCAAGCGTGACCCTGGTATGCTTCGGGTCGGTCGTGGGTGGGGCATCGACCAGCTTCCAGCCCTGGGCGTTAGGCGTCTCGGTGACGACGAAGCGCTGCTTGGTTTCCCGATTCAGCAGCGTGGCCATGGGTTTGCCATCCACATAGGCGACGCCCGTGAGCAGGTAGGTGTCTTCAAATGAGACGACGCGGGTGAAGGGCGATTGATGCACCACGGCGGCGAGCGCCGTGGCGTCAAAAGGCTGCGGCAGATCGGGATCGCCCGGCAAGGGCAGGTCTTCCGCTAGCAGAGGTAGCGTGAACAGGGCGAGAGCACAGGCGGCGAATTTCACTCTGGGTAGTCAGATTGAAAACGGCAGTTCTATCGCCCGTGTCGCTACTTCACGTCCAGCAGCGAAGGTAGCCCTGGGATGCCCTTCAATCCTTCCACGCCTTCCGCCTTCTTTCGTGGGGTGGCGTTTTTCAGATAGCTCATCAAGTCGCCGTCGGTGGTGAAGACGACCGTTGTGTCTGGCGTGATGGTCTTCTTCAGCGTGTCCATGCTCTTGAGGAACTCAAACAGCTCGGCGGCCTCAGGCGTTTGATTGTAGGCCTTGGCGTAGAGTTCAGTGGCCTTCGCGTCGGCAGCGCCTTCAATCTCCTGAATCTTCTTGTAGGCTTCGGACTCGATGCGGTTCAGCTCGCGGTCACGGTTGCCCAGGATCTTGGCGGCCTCGCCCTTGCCTTCGGAGCGATAGCGCTCGGCGATCTGCTCGCGCTCAGAGATCATGCGCTGGTAGGTGGAGGCGCTGATGCCGGAGGTCAGATTGATGCGTTTGAAGCGCACATCCAGCAGCTCAATGCCAAGGCTGACGACCGTGGGCTTGGCCTTCTCCAAGATCATCCGCTCGAGCTTCTCACGGCCGATCTTGATCGCGGGCAGGGTGCCGATGGCGGAGCCAGTGCGGTCGGCGGCAATGCTGGGATCAATGACAGGCTTGCGGTCCTTGGTGCTGCGGACCATTTCGAGGAAGTCATTGGCCGCCACGACGTCGCGTGTGGCACCGCCAATGAAGGTATCGAGACGTGATTGGGCGGTCCGCAGGTCTGTTAGCTTTTGGAAGAAGATCAGCGGGTCGCTGATGCGCCAGCGGGCGAAGCAGTCCACCTCAATAAACAGCTTCTCCCCCGTGGTCATGGTGGCCACTGGGCCGTCCCACTCCAGCACCTGCTTGGGGAAGCGATTGACCTTTTGGATGAAGGGCGTCTTCCAGTGCAGACCGGGATCGGTGACGGGTTTACCAATGACTTGGGAGAACTGGGTGATGATCACCTGCTCCCGCATGTCCACGGTGTAGAGGGACGCGTTCAATACGATGAGCACGACGATGAGGGCAAAGATGCCGAAGGTAGTAGCAATGGCTTTCATCTGGAAAAAGGGGGCAACGATTTATTGCTGGGCGGCGGGGGCTGGGCGGGCTTGCTGGAGCGGCAGGAAGGGCAGCACGCTGCTCGCCTTGTCATCCAGGATGACCTTGTTCTGTAGAGTGGGCAGGATCTCATTCATCGTCTCCAGATAGAGTCGGCGGCGAGTCACATCTGCCGCTTTGGAATACTCTGCCAACAGGGCATTGAAGCGCCCGGTGTCGCCTTGGGCTTCATTCATGCGCTTCGTGGCGTAGCCTTCGGCGATGCTGATTTTCTTCTCGGCCTCACCCTCGGCCTGGGGCACCTGCGAGTTGAAGTCGCGGCGGGCGACGTTGACGGTCTGCTCACGCTCCTGCTTGGCGGAGTTCACCTCGTCGAAGCTGGCGCGCACTTCGCGTGGTGGCGACACGTCGATCAGCTGCACGCCTTCGATGCGGAAGCCGAGGCCCAGGTTGGTGACGATGGCTTCCAGGCGACTCTTGGCCTCCACGCCC
>CAXNNN010000231.1:0-6071 GCA_964203095.1 Verrucomicrobiaceae bacterium
CGTCCACCTTCGCCTTCAAGTAGTCCATCTCTAGCAGTCGATTCGGAGTCGACGGGTGGCCCTCAGGAAAGCCCGCGACACCAATCCCGAAGCCGCGCTTGTCGGGATGAACACCGCTCGCATTAAACTTCTGAATGAAGGCCACCAAGTCTGCCGCGTGCTGGAAGGCATCCTTCGCCCGCTCATAAGGGACGCCCTTTGGTGGATCGCCGCCGAGCGCCAGAATGTTCGACACACCGGCCAAGGCGTAGCGCTCCAAGATGCCCTGAATGTCCGCCTCGCTATGGCACACGCAGGTCAAGTGCGGCGTCGTGTCGATACCCGTCTCCTGCTTGATGCGCACCACCAGATCATGCGTCATCTCGCGTGTCGAACCACCCGCCCCATACGTCACCGAGACATACGCAGGCTTGTAAGCGGCCAGTTCCTTCACTGTTTCGAGCAGTGCCTGCGAAGCCTCCGCCGACTTCGGCGGGAAGAACTCAAAGGAAAGCGACGGGCGCTGGCGTTGAAGGATGTCCGATATGTGCATGAGCGGCCAATGAAAGGCGGCAGGCTCCGCGAAGCAAGTGCGGGGTGAAGAGTTGGCGCAAAGGGCGAAGGGCTCAGAGCAAAGGGCCAAAAGCCCACGCTAAGTCCGTGAGTTATACATCCCCTTGGCTCTTTGCCCTCCACCCTTGGCTCTCACAGTCCCCGGAAAAAGCCTCGCGCCGTCGCCGCCGTTTCCGCAGCCAACTCTTCCAACGATACCCCCCGCAGCGCCGACACACATCGCGCGGTCTCGGCCACAAAGGCAGGCTCGCAGCGTTTGCCCCGATGCGGCACCGGAGCCAGATACGGGCTGTCTGTCTCCAGCATGAAACTACCAGCGGGCAAGGCTCTCGCCGTCGCCTGAATCACCGGGCTGTTTTTGAAGGTGACAATCCCCGTGAAGGAAACCAGATGACCCATCTCGATCAACTCGCGGGCCTGCGCTTCCGTGCCCGTGAAACAATGAAACACCGCCCGCAGACGCCCGGTGAAAGGGCGGATTTGCGCCAGCAGATCATCGTGACTGTCCCGCGTGTGGATGATCGCATTCAGCCCTAACTCCACGCCCACCTCTAGCTGCAACCGCAGCACCTGGGCCTGATGCGCCTTCCAGGAAGCAAGATCAAAGCCTTCCGGCGGCGCATGGTAGTAGTCCAGACCGATCTCGCCCATCGCCGCCACACGAGCATCCTTGGCCAGAGCCCGCAGATCGTCCACCCACGCCTCGCCCGAAACGCTGTCTGCATCGCACGGATGAATGCCCACCGCCGGATGCAGCACCGCGTGCTCATGACTCAGAGCCAGCAGTCGGCGGGCGCTACCCAAGCTCGTCGCCGGAGCCACCCACTGCGTCACCCCCGCCGCCAGAGCACGCTGCATGACCTCCGGCAAATCGGCGGTGAACTGTCGATGATCCAAATGAGCGTGCGTGTCGATGAGCATGAGAAAAAAACCAAGTGCAGAGCCGGAGCAGCCAGCGCTCCCCTTGCTACCTCCAGGTGCGCAACTCTCAACCCCGAACTCGCACCCCATCTGAAAGCACTTGCCGCTGCCCACAACCCATGGCACCCATCGCCGCTGCTAACAGCAAACGCACCCGTAGTTAAACGGATATAACGGTGGTCTCCGAAGCCGCAGGTTCAGGTTCGATTCCTGACGGGTGCAAAAGCCTCACAAGTGACTCAAACCCTTGTAGAATATGGCTTCCAATGAAAATCAGAGCAGCAACTCACGCGCCGCCAAATATGTTCTTTTGAACAGTATTAATGCACTGGAATGCACCAAATAACCTTCAAAATCCATCACAGAATCGTTACAGCGATTCCCCGCTTGCAACGATTACTCGCCCTTTGATTCGTGGCTACCATTCCCCTAGACGGGGAACTTCAAACCCTTGCTCTCCATCATCCGCAAGGGGCAAGTAAGGTCTTGAGGGCATGATAAAGGATCAAGGTGTCACCAAGGTTCTGAGCGAATGGAAAACCTCAGCTTAGTCTCAGGTTTCCGCAGGATGGGTAAGGTTGTGGTAAGGTTTCGCACAGGTGTTTGTGCTTTTCGTTTCTGCCTGGGTGGCACTGCCGAAACTGCCAAAACCGGGTTTCGGCAGTTCGTGGCTACTGGCCTTTCAGATTTTCAGCGCGAGGGTTGAGCCGACAGAGATAGGTGGGGCGGCCTCCCCTTTCGGTGCTGGCTTGCTGTGTAGCGATCAGCCAGCCGTGATCGACTAGGCAAAGGCGATCTGCTGCGCGTGGTCAAGCGCGGCGGCTTCATCCTAAATGATGGCCCCTTCCACCTGCGACAAAACCAAGGTTTCGGCGTCGGGTTCTCCATGGTCTCGCCTCAAGGTTGCCACAAGGTTTTCCAGGTTCACACTTTGACCGCTGGCTTGCAGTGAGATAACCGCCGTCCACACAAGACGGCGGTCCTTGGGCACGCAGCACTTGTGCAGATTTGAGCCTCATCGCGAGAGATCAACGAGACAACTGGGGAATCACAACGGCGGGGTTCATCCGGGAAGCGCCTGTGGAGCGATGTGTCGTTCGGGTTCGCCACGCTCGGATTGCAAACATGACCGTGCATTCACTTCCCAGATGAGCGGCTCTGCCCTGTAGTGGAAAACAATCCCGTGGAAATCCCTGCAATCCGTGGCAGTCTCAGCGCCTTGTCACATGAAAAAGATCGTTCTCGCCTACTCTGGGGGTCTCGACACCTCCGTCCTGCTGTCCTGGATCAAGGACACGTATCAAGCCGAAGTCATCGCGTTCTGCGCCGATGTCGGCCAGGACGATGAGCTGCGCGGACTGAATAAGAAGGCAAAGATGACCGGGGCGTCGAAGATCTACATCGACGACCTGCAGGAAGAGTTCGCTCGCGACTTCATCTACCCGATCATCCAGGCCGGAGCGATCTATGAGGGCCAGTATTTCCTCGGCACTAGCATCGCGCGTCCGCTGATCGCCAAGCGCATGGTGGAGATCGCCCGCGCCGAGAAGGCCGATGCCATCGCGCATGGTGCGACGGGCAAGGGCAATGACCAAGTGCGCTTTGAACTCACCGCTGCTGCTTTGGCACCGGAGTTGGAAGTCATCGCCCCTTGGCGTGACGAGCGTTTCCGCAACGACTTCCCTGGTCGCGCGGAAATGATTGCTTATTGCGAAGAGAAGAAGATCCCGGTGCAAGCGAGCGCCAAGAAGCCCTTCAGCATGGACCGCAATCTCCTGCACATCAGCTATGAGGCCGGCATTCTGGAAGACCCATGGTTCGACGCGGGTGATCCGAAGTATCGCGATTACTTCACCACGCTCTCCTGCTTCCCCGAAGACGCCCCCGACAAGGCGGCAATCGTGGAGCTTGAGTTTGTGGACGGCAACTGCGTGGCCGTGAACGGCAAAGAGATGTCGCCACTGCAAGTGATGAAGACGCTGAACAAGCTGGGCGGCAAGCACGGTGTGGGCCGCGTGGACATGGTGGAGAACCGCTTCGTCGGCATGAAGAGCCGTGGCGTGTATGAAACCCCCGGCGGTGCTATCCTCATCTTCGCGCATCGCCAGATCGAGAGTCTCACCATGGACCGCGAGGTCATGCACCTGCGCGACAGCCTGATTCCGAAGTATGCCACGCTGGTTTACAACGGCTTCTGGTATGCGCCGGAGCGCCTCGCCCTTCAAGCCCTGGTCACCGAAAGCCAGAAGAAGGTCAGCGGCACTGTGCGCGTGAAGCTCTACAAGGGCGGCATCTACAATGCGGGCCGCAAGAGCAAATTCAGTCTCTACCGTGCCGACGTGGCAACGATGGAAGCCGACCCTGCCAAGGCCTACGACCAGGACGATGCGACCGGTTTCATTCATCTCAATGCTCTGCGCCTGAAGACCGGCGCGCTGCGTGACAAACGAAGGTAACACACCTTTCATTTTAGCATCCCTCACGCGGGCCGGTCTTCCTCGAAGACCGGCCCGTTTTCTTTTCCGCCGTCATGCCCCACAACCCTTTGCTCTTAGATCTTAGCCCTTCGCTCCAATGTCCTCATTCATCAATAACGCTCGGCTCTTGCCCCGGACCTTTTGGGTCCTGGCATGGGCCACGTTCGTTAACCGGTTCGGCCTCTTTGTCTGGCCGTTCCTGACGCTCTTCATCACCTCGCAGGGCAATACCGCCGCACAGGCAGGCATCGCCGTGTCCTGCTACTCCATCGGTGCCTTCCTGGCGGCTTGGCTGGGTGGCTGGCTGGCCGACCGCTTGGGCAGAAATGTGACCATGGCGCTGTCTGCCTTCAGTGGTGGCCTCTGCATGCTGCTGCTGTCGCAGGCAAGTGACTGGCGATTGCTCGCTGCTCTGGCGCTGATCACGGGATTAACAACTGAATCCGGGCAGTCTGCTGGCAATGCACTGGTGCAGGACCTCGTGCCGCCGGAGCTACGCGTCACCGCTTTCTCAGCGCTGCGATTCTGCATCAATGCCGGGTGGTCACTGGGACCGATGACGGCTGGGTTGCTGGCGAAGCACTCGTTCTTCTGGCTTTTTGTCGTGGATGCCGTGACCTCGTTTTTCTTCGCCTTCATTTGCTTGCTCTACCTGCCGCGGGGCAGGCGCAGCGAGGCACATCTGGCAGGATGGGGCGTGGCTTGGCAGTCGATTCGCCTGAACGGTCCCTTCCTCGCGATGTGCGCGGCTTCGGCGCTGAATGCCTGGGTCTGGCGGATGACCAACACGGCCTTCCCGTTGCACTTTGGCACCAGCCATCTGCCGCTGGACTGGTGCGGCTACGTGCTGGCGCTCAATGGCGTGATGATCATCACCCTTGAGCCCTTCTTCGCCAGCGCCACCGTGCGCTGGCCGGTGAGGTTCATGCTTGCGACGGGCTACGTAATAATGGGCTCCAGCTTCCTTCCTCTGCTGTTCGCAAATGGCATCGAAGGCTTTGTGCTGTGCATGATCATCTTCACGATTGGCGAGATGTTCGCTTTCTCGCGGCAGCACGCTTATGTGGCCTCGTTGTCGCCAGAAGACATGCGTGGGCGCTACTCGGGCTTCCACAGCTTTGCCTGGAGCCTGGGTGGCATCGTGAGCAGCGTCGGTGGACTCAGCCTCTACGAGCTAAGCCACAATGCCGTCTGGCTGGTCAGTGCTGTGTGTGGCCTGCTCGCCGCGGTCATCATTGCCACTCGTGGTCGGCAGAGCGCTTGAAGCTTCCTTGTCAGTCGTCGTCGGTGGTGCCGTCACCACTGGCGACGTGCTGTCGGCATCGATTTGCGGCTACTGACGGCAGTCGTCCTAGATGAGGTGGCCGGAGAGCAACGCTGAAGTGGCTATGTGGGCGTTAGTGTTTCAGATTTGGGAAGAAGTAGCCTGAAGGTAGACGCTCATCGGCGATGCGGAACACCCGCGAGCGCGAGGCGTCAAGCGCCCAAGCCTGGATGTGATCGTCTGGCTTTGGCTTTGAAATCACGGCTAATGGTCCCGCCCAACGTGCGGTCCATTCCTGCGTGAAATTTGGGATCGCAAGGAACTCTCGATCTTTCTTGGTCGCGTCATACCAGAAGCGTGGCACGCTCTCCAGCAAGCCCAGGGCGAAGATCGTGGCCTCGTCGGTATTCTTGCCCGTGGTAAAGAGCACTAGGTCCGCAGGACGCTGGCTGGGTAGCTCGGAGTAACCATTGGCCACCATCGTTACACCGTCCGGTTTCAATTCCAGGGATTGGAAGCCGGCCCTTTGCAAGGGCAGTTCTTGATTAACGATCTGGAAGTTCTTGAGCTTCAGGTCTGGCAGCAGCGGGGGGCTCATCAGTCCGAGCTGCTGCATGCGCAATGCCAGTGGGCGGACGTAGCCGCCATCACCTGCGACTGGTCCCAGGGCATCAGAGTTGGGATGCACCTTGGCAAACATCAGCAAGGCGCGCCCCTGCCAGCGGCACTGAGCCCAGAGTTTCATATTTTGCGCGCCATAGATCCACTGAGTGGCCAGCAGCATGAGAAACGCTCCCGACAACGCCATACCGAGTGATCGCGTCTGCGTCCAGCGTCGCCCCAGAAGATACACCAGG
>CAXNNN010000232.1:0-6032 GCA_964203095.1 Verrucomicrobiaceae bacterium
GTATCCGTCAAACCAAGCCCCGTGTTGAGGTCGTAGTCTGCAAGTGTCGTAGCCATAAGTTACGGCACTTATGCATGCCGACGAACCAAGTGAGCCACTGAAGCGTGATGTGCTCGGACGCGTCACGACAACCAAGGCGCAGCGCGAGGCATTGCTTGATGAGTTTGAATGTAGCGGTCTGAAAGGAAAGCCCTTTGCGCGCATGGTGGGGGTCAACTACCAGACGTTTGCCTCATGGATACAAAAGCGTCGTCGTGCGCGTGGTGACTACGCGGCTGCTGGAGTTGGCAATAAGCTACTGGATCAGCGTGAGATCAGGCCACAGCAATCCTTGCGCTTGCTTGAGGCTGTTGTGGCGCGGCCTGCCGACACTTTGGCACCCGAAGCATTGGCGAGCCATCAGGTGCTCGAAGTGTTGCTGCCTAGCGGCACGAAGGTGCTCATTGCCAACGCGCCGCAGGTGGCGCTTGCGGTGCAACTCCTAGCGGCCCTCGCCAAGCCATGCTGAGCTTCCCTGGCAGCTTGCGCGTGTTCATCGCGCTGGAGCCGTGCGACATGCGCGCGGGCATCAACACGTTGCACGCGCTGGTGGCTGACCGGCTTCGGGAAGACACGCGCAGTGGTGCGTTGTTTGTGTTCAGCAACAAGCGGCGGCGCTTGCTCAAGGTGCTTTACTGGGATGGCACGGGCATGTGGCTCATGTGTAAGCGTTTGGAACAAGGCACGTTCTACTGGCCGCGCGCGGCGGAGGATGGGCAGACCAAGCTGGAGCTGCTGCCCGAAGCGTTTGCCATGCTCACCGATGGTATCGACATGCACGGGGCCAAGCCGCGTGGCTGGTATGAGCGTGTGCGTTGACGCGAGCTTTTTTACTTCAATTTGAGTGTGTTGATAAGAGCCGTGTGAGTGCTTGCGTTTAGCAACGCATCCACAGCCGATCATGATGATGCCTGACACGCCACACGAAGACTTGCTCCAGCAAGAAGTGGTGTCGCTTCGAGCTGAAGTTAAAGTGCTCAAGGAGCAGATCGAACAGCTCACGCAGCACAACCACACACTGCGGCTCAAGGTGGATGCCATGGCGCGCAAGCTCTTCGGCAAGTCCTCGGAGAAGCTCGATCCGTCGCAGTTGCAGATGGTGTTCGATGCGTTGCAAAACCAAGCTTCGGACGACGGCTCAAAAAAAGCCGACGCCTCCGATTCGGCAGCGTGCGACTCGGGGGCTGAAGCGGCACCTGCACCCGCAGCGTCGGATAGCGCCAAGCGCAAGAAGCGCACGCTTGATCAAATCATCGAAGCGCTGCCAGTGAGTAAGATCATCATCGACCCAGCGGAAGTAAAGGCCGAGCCACAAGCCTGGACCTGCATGGGCGCAGAGGTCACCAAGCTCATCGACTACATCCCCGGCAGGTTCGAGTGCCAGCACCTCGTTCGCCGCAAGTTCGTGCGCAACGAGGCACGTCACCTGCCACCCATCACCGCGCCGCTGCGCACCCTGCAAGACCGCTGCATCGCCACCCCACGACTGCTCGCCCACACGTTAACGAACCGCTTTGAACTGCACCTGCCGTATTACCGCATTGAGCAGATGTATGCACGCCAGGGCGTGCCCATCCCAAGGCAGACCTTGTGCGGCTGGAGCGGCATGGCACACGATGCCTGCACGCTCATCATCGAAGCGCTCAAGCGCGACGTGTTCGCCGATGGTTATGTTCAAGTGGACGAGACGCCCGTGAAGTATCAAGACCTCGAACGCAAGGGCGTCTGCGGCACCGGCTACCTGTGGGTCGCGCACAACCCCGTGCGCAACGTGAGCCTGTTCGCCTGGCACACCGGACGTGGAGCCGCTTGCTTGGAAAGCCTGGTGACAAAAGGCTTCCAAGGTATCATCCAATGCGACGGGTTCAGCGCGTATGAGGCGTTCCTCAAACAACCCGCTCGCACAGGTCACATCCAACTCGCTGGCTGCATGGCCCACGCACGACGCAAGTTCTTTGAAGCCAAAGCCGAAGGCGCAGACCCTCAATGGGTGCTCGGCCAAATGCAGCAACTCTATCAAATCGAAGCCCGGTTACGCGAGGCCCGTGCAGGCCCCGAAGAAGTGCAAAGCACCCGCCAAGAGCAAAGTGCCCCCATCATGGCGCGCATCAAAGCACGGCTCGAACACCTGCAAGCCAGCCACACGCACCGCCCGCGAAGTTTAACGGGCGAAGCGATCCGCTACGCCCTCAACCAGTGGGCAAAGCTGTGCGTGTTCCTGAGCGATGGTCGCGTGCACATCGACAATAACCTGGTCGAGAACACGATCCGCCCCAGCGCCATCGGCAAAAAGAACTGGCTGTTCATGGGCGACGCACAAAGCGGCGCACGCGCCGCCACGTTCTACACGTTGATCGGCAACTGCCAGCGTGCAGGCATCAACGCCACCGCCTACCTGAGAGACCTCTTCAAGCGCCTGCCCACCGAAACGAACCAGACCGTGCATCGGCTCACGCCCCAAGCCTGGGCCACCGATCAAGCCGCCCTGCGCCAAGCACTGGCCCAAAGCTCAGTCGCCGGTGTGTAGCCCGCGCCCGCCAAGTCAATCGCGACACGACGGGGCTTGGCTTGACGGATACTGGTGAAAAGGCATCGCTGACTCAGCTTCTGACGCTATTCTTGGAGAAGCAGGAGATCGCCTGTCTTGTGGACAACGCCGGTGGCCTGATCACCGGCTGGATCACCATGGACGATGTGATGAAGGTGCTGATGGGTGCCAGGGTGTGAATCACAAACCTTGATGCAAAAAAGCTTCCAACCATTGATGGATACAAATAAACACTGATACAGGCCCGGTCTTCGGGCCTCGGTATCAGTGCTTATTCGTGCTGATCAGTGGTTCAAAGAGGGACTCATTGCCCCACTAGGGCAGCGTGCCGGTGCTCGCCGTTTTGATGAAAGGCAGCCACTCCACCCCATAGTCAGTGACGGGGAGCCACACGCCCGACTGGTCGCTGCTGACGATGGCGCGGTCTGGGACGGCGGCGTAATAGAGGTACGACCAGAGCCGCTGGTAGGTGCCGAGCGGTGTCAGGGTGGCGTCCACATTGATCCGCCAAGCGGCCAGGGATTGGTAGCTGTTGGAGATGAGGCAGTCGCCAGTGATGTGGATTGAGCTGTAGTAGTCGCCCGTGGCTTCTGACCCGAGCAGCTCTAACTTGCCGCTCGTCTGCTGCTGGCGATAGCGACGCAGGACGTAGCGGCTGTTGTAGTAGCCTGTCACGCTGTCGTAGCCATATTCGTAGCCTGAGGCGAAGAGCAGGCCGTTTTTGGCGGCAGTGTTGTTGCTGTAGCTATAGAGGTTCGTGGATTCGTTGATCGCGTCTACCTCATGGGCATTCACGCCATCATAGGCGAGGGAGCGGAAGGCGAAGTTGCCTGATCCGTTGGTGAGGGTAGCACTGGTGATGAGCCATGCGCCATTTTCATCAATCGAGGAGGCGCTGAGCAACGTGCCTGGGATGGATACCGAGTCGCGCACAACGGGGACGATGCCACTGGTGAAGTCCAGCACACGCAGGTCAGCGACGGCATACTTGACTTTGGCACCTGCAGAGCCACTGTTGGTAAGGGGCTGCGTCGCGTTTGCATCACGGGCGATAACGAGGGCGAAGTAGTTCCATTGCTGGCGCTGGATCGTGCTGAAGAAGAGGTAGCCCGCATCGGCAAAGGGGGCGCTGACTTCAGCTAGGGGCAGATCGGTATCTTCACGGCGCAGGGTTACGGCGCTGGCCGCTTTGACGGTCGCGGAGGTCACGCTGACAGGGAAGGCGACAGCGACTGGAAGCTGTGTGCGATCCTGCGGTGGGGTGTTCACCGGCGGCGTGGTATCTGCTGGCGGCAATATCACAGGTGTCGGCACAGGAGTTACATTTCCCCCCACGATTAGCCGACCGGGCTGGGCGGTCTGAACAGGCAGCGCAATGACATCGCCACGCCAGCCGCCCCACCAACTAAACCAGAAGTTCTCCTGGCACGGGGCGAACCACACCAGCTTATCCTCAGCGGGCCAGGCGGGCTTGAGGCGGGTCATGTCGAGCGAGAAGTTCCACGCGGTGCGGTCCCGCGTCTCGCTATCGGAGACGGCAGGCACATCGCAGGTGGTGTCGCCGACTTGAACGAGGCGGCCATCCTTCACGCGGAGCATCCAGGTGCGCAGATGGGACACGTTGGAAACCGAAGTCGCGGGCTCGTGCTGGGCGATGAAGAGGGTGCCTTTGCGCTCGGTCGCTGCGACAATGCCGGCGTAAGGATTGGGCAGGGCCACGCTGTCGAGCACTTCGTCAGGATCGCTCTTGGTGGTAAGGCGGATGACGTTTTGCTTGGTGATGCTGCTTCCCCACCAGTTCCACTGGGAGCGGGCGAAGCCTGAGGCATTGCTCTCGATTTGCACCAAGTAGGTCCCCATGTCGAAGACCTGCTCCACGGGCCAGGCTAGCTCGACCCAAGCGACTTCCTTCGAGTCGCCACCGGTGGGCGGATCGGTGTGCACACGCAGCTCACGACCCGAGATGGAGACCAGGTAACCCTTCAATGAGGTGCCTCGACGCGCTTGGTCCTTCATCTGCACCACGGGGCCGAGGGCGAGCGAGTCGCGACTGACGTGGATGGTCTGGGTGGAACTGCCGGTCCACGATTGCACGGGCACGATCAGCCTGCCTTGATCGCGTAGGTAGGTCACCGCGCGATGCTCCCACTCGGCCTCGGTCCAGGTGTAACTGTTCGTGTCGGCGCTCTTGCCCGGATAGACACGCATGAGCTGTATCGGAGCTTCGGCATTGGCGACATCGAACAAGGAGACGGCAACGTCATTGTCCTCACGGCCCACGGTGATCAGGCGGTCACCATCGGGCTCGATGTAGGTTGAGTAGCCGGGAATATCTAGCTCGCTGCGCACGAGGGGATTCGCAGGATCAGCAAGGTCGATGATGAACAGCGGATCTCTGGCAAGGCGCGGATTCCAGGTCCAACTGTAGTTCTGCGTGAAGACCTCCGGGCCATCCTTGCGCACGCCAAAGGTGACCACGTAGAGCCGATCGCCATCGAAGCGTGTGGCATGGAGCGTCTCGCCCTGAGCACCGGTGAGGTGCAGCTGCGCCAGCGGACCTGTGGCCGCGGGATCGAGAGGGAAGGTCTCTACCCATGTCTTGCTCGGGTAAACGGTCCAGGTGTTGGTGACATTCGTGGTGATGGTGCCGTCTTCATTCTCCACAGTCGTGCTGGTGCCGGAGTTGTATTCCCAACGCGAAGGCTCCTGGGTGACGGCAATGATCGCGTCATTGACCACGCCCATCTTGAACTGGTCGCGCACTTGTTCCTTCGTCTCGATCGATTTGACTAAGTGAGGCTTGCCGTCCTCCTCGAAGTCCACCGCCGAGACCAAGCTACTGTAGCTCCACTGATAGGAGGGAGAGTAGCTGTATCGGTAGTCGGTGCTGGCCACGAGCAGGTAGCCATTGGAAGCCTGGAGCACGGGAGTATTGCCACCTCCAGAGACAAATCCCAGATCGACTGGCGCGTGGGGATCGGTAAGGTCGTAGCCGTGCAGGCGCCACCATATCCAAGAGCCATACCAGCCTGACGAGTAGCTCACGCCGCCGTAGCCCGTAGTGATCACGTAGAGCTTGTTGCCGATGAGCCGACTCTCCCCTGCATAGCCATCCAACTCCACTGTGTTGATGATCGAAGGCTTGCCCTCGGCTGACACCTTCACCAGACGCAGCATGCCACCGCCATTGTAGGAGTAGTGGTCGCCATTGTCGCTGCGTGTGAAGAGCACTGCATACTCCCCCTTGTCATCCAGCGCCTGCAACTGGGTGCCAATGGCGGGCATACGAATCGCACCCGTCTTCACCGGCTTCGCAGGATCACGGACATCAAAGACTTGCAGCCCACGCAGTTGATTGAAGTAGAACAGTCGGTCGCCCGAGAACTTCCAAATGTCAGCCTCCACCGCTGCCGCCGTGCTGGGGGCAGTCGTGGTGGTCGTCGCC
>CAXNNN010000233.1:0-6024 GCA_964203095.1 Verrucomicrobiaceae bacterium
TGTTCGTTGGGCTGCTTATGGGACACCTCCGGTGGGGTTAGGGCAAACAGGTCCTTGCCGCGATGGACATGAACCAAATGGGTCATTACACAGACATGGGACTTCAGCGCTATCATGCTTGCTGACGCAACTCACCTGCAACCTGTTTCTTCAGGTCGTGAGTTGCTGTATTCGTTACGGTCATGCTGCTAAAAAATTTGAAATGTGTCGATCATGACGGCTAGCGAATCTGCGCCCGCCAAACACCGACACCCATGAATACGGCTTAGATAAACCGATTTATCACATTCGGCAAGCCTAGAGATGGAAATGACAAATCTGTCGAACTGCTTCCTGGCGAAAGGCAAGCAGCTGATTTCGCCCTGGACGTGTGCTCAGGACACGCTAGCGATAGTGCCCGTGCGCAAGGAAGTCCACCTGCTCAAATTGTTACTGCTGTTCGCCACCGTGACTAGCGGCGTTGTTTTCGTAGCAGTGCAGATGCATGGCAGTGGACAACGAGCCCCCCAAGAAGTAGACAAGGTGGAAGCCGTCTCCGTGTTGCCTGTGCCGGGGAAGTCCATGCAGCCCTATGTGGCCATACCAGCCTCTGTCGCTGCGGCTTTCCCTAACAACTCCGAGGTGAAGGAAGCCATCCCCATGGAGGTCTCGGTGCCTACCCCGCCCATAAACCCCGCCCCGCCCACGGCTCCACCGCTGCCCCCACCGCCCAAGCTTGCGTCCCTTTCGATCACTAAAAAAGACATAGCAGAAATGTTTCCGCCGCGCCCGATGACACCCGACGTTGGTGACGTGCCGGCCGCCATTCCCTTGCCACCCGTGTACCAAGCCGTGATTGTGCGAGATGAAGAGTGGTTGGCGCAGGCTCTCACGTCCGGGGTTTCACCGGACACGGTCACAACCGCTGGCGACACTGCACTGTGCGCAGCCGTGCAGACAGGCTATGCCAAGGGCGTCGAGCTGTTGCTAGTTCACGGGGCCGACGTTGCCAAACCAGGTCGCGAAGGCCAGCCCCCGCTCGCCTTGGCCGCGCTGAAGCGCAATGTGCCGATCGTCGAAGCGCTCCTGCGCGGCGGGGCCGACCCCAATACCGTCTTTATTTCCCCGCTGCACAAAGAGCTGCTCGAGGCCATCAAGCAAACCGAGCTAAAATCCAGTCTCCGCTCCGACAGCGGCGTTACCGTGCTCATGGCCAGTGCCGCGCGAGGCGATGTGGAAACCACCGTGGCGCTCTTGAAGCATGGGGCTAAAACCTCGCGGCACACGAAGAAATACTCACGCTACGCAATCAACTTCGCCGCCGAGCAGCACTACCTTTTCATCATGCGTATTCTGCTAGGGCGCTCGGCTGATTCCGAGCCCGATAAGTTGGTCACCATTGACCTCTCCCAGCAAAAAGCATGGATCGCCGAGCGCGGTGTCATCATCGACACCACCCAGGTGTCCACTGGGCGCGAAGGCTTCAGCACGCCCGCCGGTCGCTACGTGGTCACTGACAAACATGAAAGTTGGACCTCCACCCTCTATCACGTGGCCATGCCTTACTTCATGCGCTTAAATTGCAGCGCTATCGGCCTGCACAGCGGCTACGTCAGCGGCCGCCCCGCATCCCATGGGTGCATACGACTACCTTATCAAAAGGCCAAGCAATGGTTTGGCACGGTGAAGATAGGGGACGAAGTTGAGATCGTGCCCTAGCCTGCGGTCACTGAATCGACTCATGAAACTCTACGCCGTTCAGCATGACATCGTGTGGGAAGACAAGCCCGCCAACTTCGCCCGTGTCGCCGACCTGCTCGCGGCTGCTCAGCCTGCCCCAGGATCACTGGTCGTGCTGGAGGAAATGTTTGCGACCGGGTTCAGCAAGAACCTAGCGATCACTCAAGAGGCCGCTGGCGGCGAATCAGAAGCCTTTCTGTGCCAGCTCGCCGCGCAGTATCAATGCTGCGTGGTTGCCGGCATCGTCGGCTGTGGGGCGAACGGCTTGGGACGCAATGAAGCCCTGGTCATCGGCCCAGATGGAAATGAACTCGCACGCTACGTGAAGATGCAGCCCTTCACCGGTGGTGGCGAGGGCACCGTGCACGAGGCTGGCACGCAGGTGTTCACCTTTGACTTCGGGGGACTCAAGATCGCCTCGCTGGTGTGTTATGATCTGCGCTTCCCTGAACTGGCGCGCGACGCCATTCGGCAAGGTGCCGAGGTGCTCGTTTACATCGCCAGTTGGCCGATCAAGCGTGCTCAGCACTGGGTTACCCTGTTGCAGGCGCGCGCCATTGAGAACCTCGCCTGGGTCGTCGGTGTGAACCGCTGTGGCAGCGATCCTGAGTTCACGTATCCCGGTCGCACATTGGTCGTCGACCCGCATGGAAACATCATCGCGGATGCCGCCGACCGCGAGGGCGTGCTAGTCGCCGATTTACTGCCCCAGGTGGTCACTGATTGGCGTGCACAGTTCCCAGCGCTGCGCGACATGCGCTGAGCTACTGCACTCGCACTTCGGCCGCGCTAGTCAGCACCAAGGAAGAGCCATCCGCTTGCTCGATCACAAGGTGGCCTTCGTGGTTCAGATCCAGCACGCGCCCATGCACTTCGCTGCCATTGACCAGTGCACGAATACCTCGTCCCATGAGCAGGCTACGCCTACGCACAGCAGCGATGGCTTCATGGAAGTCATCGTCCCACAATGACAGCGCAGCGCCCAGTTCACGCAGCAGCGTCGCAGCCAGCAAGTCGCGATTCACCTCGCGAATCGTGGCAGGCAGTTCTTGAAGCAGACTGGTTGCGACGCCGCGCAAATCCTCGGGGAACTGCACGGTGTTGACGTTCATGCCAATGCCGAGCACGAGGAACGCACCATCGGGAGCCGTGTAAGTCTCGGCCAGGTGGCCACACACTTTGCGTGGGCCGAGGTAGATATCGTTCGGCCACTTGATCTTCGGAATCAGAGGGAGGAAATCCTCGATGCCCTTGCACATGGCCAGCGCCGCCAGCGTCGTCAATCGTGGCCACTGCACCATCGGCTGCTCAGGGCGCAGCAAGACCGAGAACATCAGGTCCTTCCCCGTCGGCGTGATCCAGGCATTGCTGCGCTGCCCACGACCCGCCGTTTGTGACTCGGCAAAGATGACCAAGCCAGATGGCTCGCCCTTCATCCCTGCCTCGCGAATCAGGTCGCTGGTGGACGTTGTTTCATCCACGCACTGGATGCGCCAGGACAGCTCCGCCGCGTTTAGTTTTTCTGCGTTCATCATGCCTTCAAAGAATCATCTGGGTGCAGCTCATCGTGATCGTCTTCGCACTCCAGGTGACTGGTGATGACGACTTGCTTGTCCAAGCTGGTGCAAACATCGCGCTCAATGGCCGTTGCCAGTCGATGCGCCTCGCGGAGGGAGATGTCGCCGCGGAAAAGGAAGTGCACATCCACCCAATGAATGCTGCCTGCATCTCGATGCCGCAACGCGTGGAAGCTCACGTCGCGCTTCGCCGTCTCACGCGCCAAGGCTTCGTCCAGCGACCGATTCAACGCCGGATCGGCCACGTCCATCAAGCCCTGCACCGAGCGCTGCACCAATCCATAGCCAGAGACCAGAATGTTGCCCGCCATCAGCAGACCGCAGATAGGGTCCCAGCCCGACCAGCCTGTCAAAGTCATCAACCCCAGCCCAATGAGAGCCCCCAAACTGGTCCACGCATCGGTGAGCACATGGTGCCCATTGGACACGAGGATCAGCGACATGGACTTCTTGCCCTGCCAGATGAGATACGTCCCTAGGCCACCATTGATGATGATGGTCAGCGCGATCAAAATGACGCCATTTCCCAGGTTCCCAAGAGTCACGCCATTCACCCAGTTCGTGATAGATTGATAGATGATGAAGACGGCGGCCACGATGATCAGCCCGCCTTCCACGCCTGCGGAAAAGAACTCCACTTTGCCATGCCCGTAGCGATGGTCATCATCCGCTGGCTTGCCGACCAAGCTGAGGCTATAGGAGGCAAACATGACCACGGCCACGTGCACCACGGACTCCGCCGCATCACCCAGAATGCCTGACGATCCGGTCAGCACATACGCCCCCACTTTCAGCACCAGCATGACGAAGCCAGCGATGAGCGAGACACGCATGGCAATCTGAGGTGTGGAGGCAAACATGGGGCATCTTTCTGTGGCCTGCATCGACGCGGCAAACAAGCATTTCCTGCTAGCTAGCTAAGGAACGAATCGTTACGTTCTTCGCCGATTATGCGCACTTTGATCCTCACACTCGCCCTTGGTTTGACTCCGTTCCTTCATGCGGAAACGAAAAGCCCAGCACTGAAACCCAAGGCACACGATTTTAAGAAGTGGGAGAAGGACGTCGCCGCCTTCGAGGCCAAAGACGCTGTGACGCCGCCATCCAAGGGTGCCGTGCTCTTTGTGGGCTCATCCACCATCGTGCGTTGGAAAACACTGGCCGAAGACTTCAAAGGCACCACGGTCCTGAATCGTGGTTTCGGTGGCAACCAAATCGTGGACTCCACGCACTACGCCGAGCGGATGATCTTCCCTTATGAGCCGCGCATGATCATCCTGCGTGCTGGTGGCAATGACATCAACGCGGGCAAGAAAGCGGAGCAAGTCTTCAAGGACTACAAGGATTTCGTCGCCAAGATGCGCACCAAGCTGCCGGACATCGACATCGTTTACCTCGGCCTCAGCCCCACGATCAAACGCTGGGCCCAGGTGGAGGAGGGCAATAAGCTCAACGACCTCATCGCCGCGCATTGCCAGACGCAGCCGCACCTCAAATACATCGACTGCAAAACACTGACGCTCGATGCCGAAGGCAAGCCACGCCCCGAGCTGATGGTTGCCGACAAGCTGCACTTCAGCGCTGCTGGCTACAAGCTACTGGTCGAGAAGGTGCGTCCGTTCTTGCCAAAGGAGTGAGCCAAGTGGGAAACCGGAAGCGACCGGTCGAAAGTGAGAGCCACACTTTCGACCTCCCACT
The DNA here is from genome assembly GCA_964203095.1 of Verrucomicrobiaceae bacterium. Lineage (GTDB taxonomy): Bacteria > Verrucomicrobiota > Verrucomicrobiia > Verrucomicrobiales > Verrucomicrobiaceae > JAEUHN01. The sequence goes on from CAXNNN010000233.1 coordinate 4,995, forward strand.
TTTCGCGTCACACTTCAGGATACTCCCACGGCCCGCGATACGGCCGCGACAGCAGCTTGTTCGCTTCAGCATCGCCAATGATCTGCTCCTTGTCGCTGTCCCAGGCAAGGCTGCGCCCCGCTTTCATGGAAGCCATGCCGAGCAGCGGCATCACGCTGGAACGATGCGCAACTTCAATGTCACAGGTCGGCCTCGTGTTCGTGTCGATGGCCTTCAGGAAGTCGTCCCAGAGCACCTTCAAGTTGTGACCGTCCGGCTCTTGCAACTGCGAGTCGCCATGCACGATCGGCTCCTTGGCATTGGCCGGGTAAAAGGTCCAGCCATCGCGCCAGCCAATGTGCAGCGTGCCCTTCGTTCCATAGAAGTAGGCACCGATCTTGTGCTTCTCCGCATTGTTGTCCGCGAAACGGCGATGCTCCCACGTCGCTGTGAAGCCTTCGAACTCGAACACCGCCACCTGTGAATCTGGCGCATCGGAGGTCTGCTCCTTCTCGTTCAGTATCGGCGCTCCGAGAATGGGGCGACCGCCTGTAGAAAAGACCTTCTTTGGCCCCTTCTCCTCAGTCCAGCACAGCACCTGGTCCAGCCAGTGCACGCCCCAGTCGCCGAGCTGGCCATTGCCGAAGTCCAGCCAACTCCGCCACGCACCGGGGTGCAGCTTGCTGGTGAACGGACGCAGCGGCGCAGGCCCACACCACATGTCCCAGTCCAAGCCCGGAGGCGGCTCACTGTTCTTGGAAGGCGCTTCTTTCTTGCCGCCACCACTGGTGACGAAACAGCGCACGGAGCCTATGTCGCCCACCTTGCCCGACTTCAGAAACTGATGCGCTTCCACGTGGTGCGGCCCCAGACGACGATGCAGGCCCACCTGCATCACCTTGCCCGATTCACGCGCTGCCTTCAGCATGGCACGGCTTTCATTGATCGTGTGTCCGGTCGGCTTCTCCACCAGCACATGAGCCCCAGCCTTGACGGCAGCGATGGTCGTCAGTGCATGCCAGTGATCCGGCGTGGCGATGATCACGACGTC
>CAXNNN010000234.1:0-5978 GCA_964203095.1 Verrucomicrobiaceae bacterium
AGGCCGGAAGTCTCCCAAACTAGCCTTTCGACTCCCGCCCGACTCCCACGGGCTTCCTTGCTCTGCCATGGCTCCGGCTCGTTTGGGAGTCGTGGGATACTTTGCGCCCCTCCTATTCTCTATTCACTCCCTGCCCTGCTCTCCTTCTCTTCCTTCTCGATCTCCTGTGATGGGTGGAAAAGAAGCCTCCCTAGTATCCCAACGGGCCGCCGTGCCTTGATTTTGCGATGAACCGCAAGACCGGGCTGCGGTGGAGCGTAGGCTTCAGTGCTCATGATCCGGCTCTCTTTGCTCCTTGCCCCGGTGTTCGTCTTCGCCCTGTCGGCGGGCGTTGAGGCTGCGTCGTCGGAGGACATGGCGTTCTTTGAGAAGGAGGTGAGGCCGCTGCTGATCAGCCGCTGCTACGAGTGCCACAGCGCGGAGAAGAAGATCAAAGGCGGGCTGGCGCTGGACACGCGGGCGGCGATCCTGACAGGTGGCGACTCGGGTCCTGGGTTAGTGGCGGGTGATCTGGCGAAGAGCAAGATCATCGAGGCTTTGCGCTACGAGAATCACGATCTGCAAATGCCGCCGAAGGGCCGACTGCCGGAGGCGGAGGTCAAGACGCTGGAGAAGTGGGTGCTGATAGGTGCCCCCGATCCGCGCACGGGGGTGCTGGTGGCGAAGTCGGGCCCGGGCAAGGTGGCGGAGGGGCGGAAGCACTGGGCCTTCCAGCCGCTGGCGCAGCCAGAGCCACCGCGCAGTCTAGCGCCGCATCCGGTAGATGCTTTCCTGCTCCAAGCTCTGCAAGCGAAGGGTCTATCCCCTGCCCCGCCAGTGGATAGGCGGGCGCTGATTCGCCGGGCCACGTTTGATCTGATCGGCCTGCCGCCCACGCCTGAGGAGGTGCAGGCCTTTGTGGATGATGCTGCGCCGGATGCCTTTGGCCGTGTGGTGGAGCGCTTGCTTGCGTCTCCCCACTACGGTGAGCGCTGGGCTAGGCATTGGCTGGATGTGGCGCGCTACGCGGACTCCAATGGCATGGATGAGAACATCGCCTTCGGTCATGCGTGGCGCTACCGCGACTATGTGGTGAGGGCGTTTAACAATGACAAGCCCTACAACGACTTCCTCATCGAGCAGATCGCGGGGGACCTGCTGCCGCGCAGTGAGGATGCGGTGACGGCCACGGGGTTCCTCTCGCTAGGGGCCCGGGTGCTGGCGGAGCCCGACATTCAGAAGCTGGAGCTGGACATCATCGACGAGCAGATCGACACACTGGGCAAGGCCTTCCTGGGCATGACACTGGGCTGTGTGCGGTGCCACGATCACAAGTTTGATCCCATTTTGCAGGACGACTATTACGCGCTGGCGGCGATCTTCCGCAGCACGAAGAGCCTGAGCGACGAGCGCATGGGCGCGATCAAGTTCTGGTATGAGCACTCGCTGGCGACCCCGGCGCAGACCGAGGCGAAGAGGAAGGCTGAGGAGCAGGTGAAGGCGAAACGTGCGGAGGTGACGGCCTTCACCACGAAGGCGCGCAATGAGATCAAGGCAGAGCTGCAAAGCCGTGCGGCGGACTACTTGGCGGCTGCGGCCACGCTGCCCATGGAGGCGGACTACGCCATGGTAGAGGCCCTGGCCAAGGAGCACGGCCTACGCCCGCGCTACCTGCTGACCTGCCGCCAGGCTCTGGCACGTCAGGTGGAGCACCCGTTCTTTGCGGCGTGGCGTGGTGCGCAGGGGAATGCGAGCGCGGTGCGGCAGCACTATGCGCCGCTATTTGCAGAGGCGCTGATCAGCAAGAAGGGCGCGGCCTATGAGGCGCTGACGGATCTGGCCGGTTTCCTGGCAGTCCCGGACAAGGATGCGGATGCCTTTGATGCGGCCACCTTGGCGAAGATCGAGGGGATGAATCAGGTGCTGAAGTCGCTAGAGGCGCAGGCACCGGAGCTGCCCGCGATCATGGGCGTGGCGGAAGGGACGGTAACACGCACGCTACCGATTCACATTCGCGGTAGCTACCTGACCCTGGGCAAACCGGTTGAGCGCGGCTTCCCGGAAGTCATGCGCACCAGCCTGACCAAGCCGGTGCTGCCCACCAAGGAGAGCGGGCGGCTGGAATTGGCGCGCTGGATGGCGAGCACGGAGCACCCGCTGACGGCGCGCGTGGCGGTGAACCGCCTGTGGCGCTGGCACTTCGGCAAGGGCATCGTGAGCAGCACGGACAACTTCGGATTGCTCGGTGACAAGCCCAGCCACCCGGCGCTGCTGGATTGGCTGGCGCGCCACTTCATGGAGAACGGCTGGTCGATCAAGGCGATGCACCGCCTGCTGATGTGTTCACAGGCCTACCAGCAGGATAGCCGGGTGTCGCCGTCGATGGCGGACCAGTCCGATCCACGCCTGATTGATCCCGAAAACCGGCTGCTCTGGCGCGCGAACATTCAGCGGCTGGAGGCGGAGCAGATTCGCGATGCCATGCTGTCCGTGAGCGGCTGGCTGAACCCGCAGATCGGCGGCAAGACGATCCCGCTGCTCAACAAGCAGTTCGTCTTCAACCACACGAGCAAGGACGCCACCAGCTACGAAACACCCCGGCGCGCGGTGTATCTGCCGATCATCCGCAACAACCTCTACGACATGTTGGAGCAGTTTGATTACCCCGATCCGACCATGCCAACGGGGAGCCGCAACAGCACGATTGTGGCCCCCCAGGCACTGATCATGATGAACGCCCCCGTGGCGATGCAGAGCGCGCAAAAGCTGGCGGCGAGACTGCATGACGAGTCCACGGATGAGCGCCGCGTGCAGCGCCTGTTCGCCCTTTTGTTCAGTCGTTCTCCAACGCCTGAGGAGCAGCGGCGGGTGCTCGCCCTGCTGAGCGATCCGCAGGCAGCGAATAGCCCGAGCGAGGCCTGGGCACAGGTCTGCCAGACGCTGCTGGCCGCGAACGAGTTCATGTATCTTCGCTGATCCGCCCAAGCAGGACCGCGCGGGGCAGCCTCGAATGCGTGCTCTAGAGCCTGCCAAGCCGCTCTCAGATTTCTCAGAAACCCATAAAACGGATGATCGGAAGCTTGCACAGGCAAGTCAGGTTTGGTTGGATGCACGAACCGACCCATGAAACGAATTATCGCCTCCGCCTTCCTCGCCCTCGTCTCGACCAGCGCCTATGCTGGCAGTTTCGACGCCCCCGCCGGTCTGCAACTCTACAGCCTGCGCTCACAGTTCAAGCTGCGTGGCGTGGCATGGACGCTCGATAAGGTGAAGGAGATGGGCATTGTCGAAGTGGAGCTGGCCTCAGGCGTGCCTGACCTAGCACCCGACGCCATGAAATCCGAACTGGACAAGCGCGGCCTGAAGGCGGTCAGCAGCCACTTCAGCTACGGCCGCTGGAAGAACGATCTGGACAAGGTGGTCAAGGAAGCCAAAACGCTGGGCATTCATTATGCTGGCTGCGCATGGATCGACCACAAGGCTGAATTCGACGCGGCGGAGTGCGCGGATGCGATCTCGGTGTTCAACAAAGCAGGGGCCGCCTTGGCCAAGGAAGGCATCAAGTTCTTCTACCACCTGCACGGCTTTGAATTCCAGCCCGGCGAGAATGGCACGCTGGCCGACCGCTTGATCAAGGAAACCACGCCCGGAGCCGTCAGTTACCAGATGGACGTGCTGTGGATCGTCTTCCCTGGTCAGAGCCCGGTGAAACTGATGGATACCTACCCCGACCGCTGGGTGCTCATGCACCTCAAGGACCTGAAGAAAGGCGTGGCCACTGGGGCGCTGACCGGCCACACCGACGTGAACAACAACGTGGTGCTCGGCCAAGGCCAAGTGAACTGGCCAGAAGTCTTCGCTGCCGCACAGAAAATCGGCATCAAGCACTACTTCATCGAGGACGAAAGCGACACCGTGATCGACCAGCTGCCAAAGCATCTGGAGTATCTGAAGACGGTGAAGTGGTAGGCCGTTAAGCCGCCGAGCTGCTGCCAGAGCCGGAGTTTTCCGCTGCCTTGGCCGCAGCTTCGGCGGGCAGGGCAACAACCGTGCCTTGGCCACCCGTGCCCATCAGTTTGCGGAAGATCTTTTGCGGGAAGGATGAACCATTCTCCTCGCTCTGAATCTGCTCCATGGCCTTCGACTTGGCCATCTCCCAGGCGGGTGCAAAGCCCGGTGCGTTGATCAGCATGTGCTTCTCGGCACGGGCCAGGATTTCCAGCTCGCGCTGCAGCTTGTTGTCACTGCGCTCGTTAAGACGGGCCACTTGCAGACGCATGTGCTCATTCTCCTGCGACAGCTTGGCTCGCTCCTTGTTGGAGTCGCCTAGTTGCTTGGCATCCAGCTCCAGCTTGTCACTGAGATGCAGCTTGTAGCGCTTGAACTCGCGCTTGGTCTTCCAGTGGCTGTAAAGGGCGAGCACCAAAAAAACGGCACCCAGCAGGAAGCCATAGATGAAGGTGTTCAGTGGTGAGAAGATGGAAGAGGTGTCCATGGAGGTGGAGAAATTCTACTACCCACGCGGCCATTGTCACACGGCAAATCGTGAAGGAGCCCTGCTCCTGCTACGCCTTTACAACCTTCGCCTTGAAGACCTCCACAGCGGCCTTGATCAGCGGGTCGTCATAGAAATCGTCCTTCGCCGAATCATCAGGTGCTGGTTCGAGCACAGGCTCCACTTTCGCCGCCGCAGCGGGGGCTTTCACGGGCTCAGGCTCAGGCTCGGACAGCCCCAGGAAAAAGGACTGCACCTCGGGCACCTTCAAGCTGGCATCGACCACCGTCTCCAGCTTCACCGGTGTACCCGCGACTTCCTGCAACAGCTGCTCCAGGAACTTCTTCGTCGTCTCGCGCAAAAGGCTATCGCGCGAGTGCACCTCCGCTGTGGGGAAGCCGACCTTCAGCTTGCCATTCGCATAGGCCATCTGCGTGCCCATCTGCACCCAGGTGCCAATGAGCGGGCGCTTCGCCTGCACCAGCGGCTGAATCGCGGCCCAGAGATCATCCGGCACAACGATGGGTTCTTTGGCAGCTTCGACCACAGGCTCCGGCATTAGCAATGGCTCAGGCTCCGCCACTGGGGCAGGCGCGGGCTCCGCCTTGGCAACCGGGCGAACGATCTCTGGCTCGGGTTGCACCACCTGCCTAGCGATGGAAGCAGGCGGATCTTCCACCACGCCCTCACCCGGCTTTGGCGGGGGCACCGCCTTGGGCACTGAAACGGGTGGCGCGATGGGCACCACGGCGCGGCGCGCTTGCAGCACTTGGCCAGCCTCGGCAGCGCTGCCCCCGGCCTTGTCGATGGCTTCGATCACTTCACTGAGCGACACCTCGGCCATGCTCTCCACGGCCTGGATCACGCCCAGTTCAAAATGCAGGCGCTTGTTGCTGGCCCAGCGCATCCGAGCGTCCAGCTCGGCCAAGCCATCGACGATGCGCAGCAGTTGCTCGGTGGTCGCAGCATTGGCCTGCGCGGCGACTTGCTCGGCCATCTCCGGCGATAGATTTTCGACCGCAGCGTCGGCGTCGGATTGATACACGAGCAGGGTGCGGAATTGCTGAATCATGTCCGCCAACAGACGGCCCAGGTCCTTGCCTGCATCCGACTGCTGATGCACAAAGCGCAACGCGCCCACTGTGTCGCGTGCCAGAATGTGCTGGGCCAGGCCGCTCACGGCTTCCTGCGGAGTGAATCCGAACATGTCGAGCACATCCGTTTCCTCAATGTCCGTGCCGCAGAAGGCGACCAATTGGTCGAGCATGGACTGCGCATCGCGCATGCCGCCATCGGCCCCTTTGGCAATCGAATACGCCGCCTTCTCGCTGAGGTTCACCTTTTCCAACTCCGCAATATGCAGCAGGTGCTTGGCAATAACAGGGTCTGAAATCCGACGCAGATCGAAGCGCTGGCAGCGGCTGATGATCGTGGGCAGGATCTTGTTCGCCTCCGTGGTGGCGAAGATGAACTTCACATGCGGCGGCGGCTCTTCCAGCGTCTT
>CAXNNN010000235.1:0-5957 GCA_964203095.1 Verrucomicrobiaceae bacterium
AAGCTGGCTGGAGACGGCGTGGATGCTGAAGCGCAACGGCCGATACTACCTGACTTACTCCGCTGCTGGCACCCAACACCGCACCTATGCGATGGGCTGCTTTGTCGGCTCATCACCGCTGGGGTCCTTTCAGCCACAGAAACGCAATCCCATCCTCCGCACCACCGAAGGACTGCTCACCGGCACGGCCTGCGGCTGCATCGTGGCAGGGCCGGAAAATGAGCTCTGGGCCATCTACACGATCCGTGCAGGCGTGGTTCACAGCTTCGAGCGCCGCATCGGGATGGATCGCGCGGAGATTGATGCCAATGGCGAACTCGTCGTTCACGGCGCGACTTCGTTCCCGCAGTGGTTGCCGGGGAAAACGCCGCCGGGCGCGAAATCCGCCGATACCGGCTGGCTCCCGATCAACGGCCTCGTGCATACGCTCGGCTCCACTTCTGCCCCGAATTTGCCAGGTCGCCTCGCCGTGGACAACGAGATGCGCACTTGGTGGCAGCCCGCCGAAGGCGACACGCAGCCGACGCTCACCAGCACCTTCGGCGCACCCGCCACCATCCACGCCGTGCGCCTCATCTGGCGAGACATCGGCCTCGACACGAAAAACGGCGTGACGCCCGGCCCCTTCCGCTACCGAGTGGAAATCGAAACCACCAAAGACCAGTGGACCACGATCCTCGACCGCAGCGACAGCTCCGAAGACCTGCTCATCGACTACCGCGAATGCAAGCCCACCACCGGGACGCGAGCCCGGCTAGTCATCCTCGGTTCACCAAAAGGCATCACCCCCGGCGTCGCCGAGTTCACCGTCTTTGGCAAAACGGTCGTCACGAAATAACCCGTCCATGAAACCCACCTTCGCCCTCCTTGCCGCCCTGCTGCTCGCGTCGCTCACCGCGCTGCACGCCGCCGATGCCCCGAAGCTCGAACCCATCCTCAGCAAGCGCGGCGACGTGATCTTCAGCGACAGCTTCGATGGGCCGATGAAGCCGGAATGGCAGCCATCAATGAAGACCCGTTTTGCCATCGCCGACGGCACGCTCAACGGCCAGCCCGCCACGGCGGAAGATCAAGCCAAGGCCCGCGACAAAAAACACGACGGCAAAAGCCCCGCCATCCAGCTCAATGTGCCTACGACCGATTGCATCGTGCACTATGCCTTCAAGATCAGCGACAAGATCACCGCGCAGCATCTGGTCTTTAACGATGGCACCTCCGTCACCGGCACCGGCCACATCAGCAGCTTACAACTGCACTTTCGCACTGGCACCTCACTCTCAAAAAAGAAGAACACCAAGAAGCAGGGCGACGCCGACGAAGTGCTTACCAGCAACGAATGGAAGCCCGAGCCCGGCCAGTGGTATCACGTCCTGCAGGAGATGCGCGGCGACGAAGTGGTCGTGCAGATCGAAGGCGGCCCCACGCTCATCGCGAAGCACCCCAGATTCGCCACCGCCAAGACCTGGCTCAGCCTCAGCACCTGGGGCAACGGCGGCACAGTGAGCTACGACGACGTGCAGATCTGGAAAGCCGAGCCCAACCCACAATGGGAGACGACCCGCGCGAAGCTGACGCCCTCATCCAAAAAGTGAATATGAAACACACCCTCACACTCCTCACCGCCGTGCTGTTCGCGCCGCTGGGGTTCGTTCACGCCGCCGATGACAAGCCTGACCTCTCGCGTTGGAAGGATGACTTCTCGGATTCAGTCGCGTTCGCGAAGAACTGGTCGAGCTATGGATTCCTCGCGGCTGGGATTGATGCGAAGAATCCGCTCGGCAAACCGGTTGGCGCGAACGAATCGCGACCAGAGTGGTGGCAGATCGTGGACGGCGCTTTGTGCGGGCAGAACTTTCCGGAGGAGAAGCATGGCTCCGGCATCTCGCGCGATGTATCCGGGAAGGACGTTCGGTTAAGCTGCCGGTTCAAGATTCCCGCTGGTGGCATGGCGGCTGTTGGCATTCGTGGACCAAACCCGATTTTGGAAAAGGTCTTCAATGTCGTGAGCCTGCACATCCGCACGGACAGCATCGTGGCGGCGGACAATGAGGTGCTGCATCCCAAGGATTCGCCGGAGGCGGCGGAGTTGAAGAAGAAGGGTGGGTGGAATCGCAAGTTCTACTATGCGAAAACGGAAAAGATCAGCATTTCGCCCGATGCCTGGCACGCTCTCGCCGTTGAAGTGCGGGGCAAGGAACTGCGTGTCATCATCGACGCAAAACCGGTTCTGAATTACACCACGCTTTGCGGTGATGCACCGAAGACGAGCATCGGTTTCGGTGTCGGCGGTAACGGAAAAACGGTGATGGCGACGTGGTATGACGATGTGAGCATTGAACCCTTGGATGCAAACAAGTGAGCGAGGCAACGTACTCTCCAACCCTTCCATGAAAGTATTCCATTTGATTCTCACCCTCGCCATTGCATCAGCGCTGACTCACGCCGCCGAACCGACCGACACCTCGCGGTGGAAGGAAGATTTCTCTGATGAGGCGGCGTTTCTCAAGAACTGGTCGTCCTATGGATGGCTGCCGGATGGGAAGGTCGCGTCAGGCCCAGAGAACATGCACCGCTGGTGGCAGATTCAGGACGGCGTGCTGCGCGGGCAGACGTTTGGGAAGCTGCATCCATCGGGCTTGCAGCGAAAGATCAGTGGCAAGGACGTGCGGTTGAGCCTGCGCTTCAAGATGGAGGAGGGCGGCATGGCGGCGGTTGGGTTCAATGGGCCAAATCCGATTCTGGAGGCGAATTTTCATCTGGCGGGTGTGCACATCCGGCAAAGCAGCATCACAGCCTGGGACGAGGAGAACTTGGTTCCAAAGGGTTCATTGGAAGCGGAGGCGCTGAAGAAGGAGAAGAAGATGAACCGCAAGTTCATCGGTGCGGCGAAGGTGGAGAAGATCGCGCTTTCTCTCGATGCCTGGCACGCTCTGGTCATCGAGATGCACGGCAAGACGATCATGGCGTTCATCGATGGGAAACAAGTGTTGACCTACGAGACCCATGCGGGCGATGCGCCAAAAGAGACGGTGCAATTCGCCGTGGGCGGTGGCAGCAAGGATGTGGTGAACGGTTGGTATGACGATGTGAGCTTTGAGCCGCTGGAGGATAAGAGATGAAGCCGTGGCTCCTTTTGCTTCTTGTCTGCGGAATGGATGCGCACGCCCTCGACATCGAATGGGTCACAGTGGGTGATGCGGGCAATGCGCCGGACAAGACGGGCTATGGCGCGGTGGGGTATGAATTTCAGATAGCGAAGTTCGAGGTGACCATCGGGCAGTATGCGGAGTTCTTGAATTCGGTGGCAGCGAATGATCCACGCGGACTGTGGAATGCGAGCATGGGCAGCGCGCTGTTGACGGATAGCAATCAGGGCGGCATTCGCAACGACTTGCCGGTGTTCATCAATCGCACCGGTGCGCCTGGAGCGTATCGCTATGAAGTCATCGCGGGTCAGGAGAAGAAGCCTGTGGTGTATGTGAGCTGTCTCGATGCGATGCGTTTTGTGAACTGGCTGCACAATGACCAGGGCAAGGGCGATACTGAAACCGGCGCGTATGACATCGCGAAGCACGGCGGCCTCGCTCGGCATGAGCCGGGTGCGAAGGTGTGGATCGCGACGGAGAACGAGTGGTATAAGGCGGCGTATTTTCAGCCGCAAGCGAAGGGTGGACCGGCTGGCGATTACTGGCTCTATCCCACGCGCAGCAACGAACAGCCGCAGTTCCGGGCCGAAGGCGCAAGTGAACCGAACTCGGCGAACTACTCGCAGAAGAACGTGGGCAACCTTCCGCCCGGTGCCTACACGCGAATGTATCCGGTGGGAAGTTATCCCGGTTCCGCCAGCTATTACGGCACGTTTGATCAAGGTGGCAATGCGTGGGAATGGAACGAGGCGCTCGTCTTCGATACGCAACGCGGCATGAGAGGCGGCTGTGTGGCGCATACGTTTGAGAAGATGAAGTCGCTCGTGCGCACCAGTTCCAAACCGGAGAAGAGGTATCCCGACACGGGGTTTCGTCTCGCGCGAGCTGTCCCAATAACTGGCGATACAGCCAGCATCCAACCTGCCACCCCGAAGCAGCCGTGATGAAGAGTGCCTTAAACATCACCACCTTGCTTTGCGCGATTGCGCTCGTTTCCGCATCAGCCGCTGAACTCGGCGGTAAACTGGAGCCGATGTTCGACCAGCACTGCTACGACTGCCACGACGCAGACGCGAAGAAGGGCGGGCTCGATTTGGCGGCGCTGAAATGGAAGCCTGATGACACCGAGAACCTCCAGCAATGGACCAAAGTGTTCGACAAGGTGGAGCGTGGCGAGATGCCGCCGAAGAAGAAGGAGCGTCCACCAGCGGAAGTGAGCAGCACCTTTTTGAAAGCATTGCATGATGAGCTGCACACTTTCAGCCGACATAAGCAGGAGTCGGAAGGCCGCGTGGTTTACCGGCGGCTGAATCGCACCGAGTATGTGAACACCGTTCACGATCTGCTCGGCATCGACACGCCACTGCGTGACTTGTTGCCAGAAGACGGCACGGCAGGCGGCTTCGACAACATCGGTGCGGCGCTGAATCTCTCTGCGGTGCATCTGGAGCGTTACTTGCAGGCCGCCGACCTTGCGCTCAAGGAAGCGACGGTCACCACACCGAAGCCCGAGACGAAGAAGATCCGCACGGACTACAACGAAACGTGGCATGACTGGAACGCGCCCGGCTTTCAGAACGGCGTGTGGACGCATTCGCCCGAGGGACTGCTCGCCATTCGTTGGAATGGCGGCAACGGGCCTCACGGCGAACTCGGCGCGTGGTCGCCGCCAGTGCCGGATGCGCGTTATCGCTTCCGCATTCGCGCTCGAGCCATGATCGACAAAGAGGGACCGAACGCGAAAGCGGATGATAAGAAACGCCCGGATCGCCACATCATGCTCAAAGTCGCGCTCGCCGACTGGCCGCGCACCGGACTGACCTTTGGCAATACCTACTTCGAGATGAGCCCCACGGAGTTTCGCGAGTTCGAATACGAGGCGCGCGTGCCGCAAGGCAAGACGCTCTGGCTTTCGCCCTACCGAACCGTGCCAGAGACGCCGGACGAACGCGCGATGGTCGGCGGCATTTGTGCAGTCGTCGAGTGGGTGGATATCGAAGGCCCGCTGAATGAGCAATGGCCGCCGCGCGGTCACCAACTGCTCTACGGCAACCTGCCGCTGCAGCCTGCGAATCCAAAGTTGGCCACCAAGGACCTGCGCGTGGTTTCCTCGCAACCCGAAGCCGATGCCCGTCGCTTGCTTGCATCGTTTTTGCCGAAAGTTTTCCGTCGCCCCGTGACCGATGAAGAAGTGACCGAGCATCTCACGCTCGTGGTCGAGCAGATGCAGAAAGGCCGTCAGTTTGATGAAGCCCTACGCGCTGCCTACAAGATGGCGCTCTGCTCGCCGAAGTTTCTCTTCCTCCAGGAACAGCCCGGCCCGCTCGATGACCACGCGCTCGCATCACGGCTCAGCTACGGCCTGTGGAGCACCGCGCCGGATGATGAACTCGCCGCGCTCGCCGCTCAGAAGAAGCTGCGCGAACCCGCGACCTTGCGTGCGCAGACTGAGCGCATGCTCGCTTCACCGAAAGCGAAGCACTTCACGCAAAACTTCCTCGGAAGCTGGCTCAATCTCCGCGACATCGATTTCACCCAGCCCGACACGAAGCTCTACCCCGAGTTTGAGCAATACCTTCAGCAGTCCATGGTCAGCGAGACCGAGCGCTTCTTCGACGAGTTGCTCAGCCGCAATCTCAGCGTGCGCAACATCGTGCACAGCGACTTCGCGATGCTGAACGAACGCCTCGCGGAGCATTACGGCATCGCCGGAGTGAAAGGTGAGCAGATTCGCAAAGTGAGCCTCACTCCCGGTTCGCGACGCGGTGGCTTCATCACGCAAGGAGCGGTGTTGAAAGTCTCCGCCAACGG
>CAXNNN010000236.1:0-5951 GCA_964203095.1 Verrucomicrobiaceae bacterium
ATGCGCTGAAGCAGCAGCTGAGCGCAGCTCAGACCGCACGGCAGGCCGAGGCCCAGCGTGCACGTGCTGGCAAACTCATGGAAGACATGAAGCGCCTGAGTGAGCAGGCCGAAGACAGCGAGCCCTTGCTGCACAAGCACCTCTACGACGCGGTTCGTCAGGCGCAGGCTCAGGGATTGGAAGAGAATCTTGAAGAAGCTGGTGCCCAGGCCCGCTACGGTGAACGCACCGCTGCGCTAGATGCCAGCAACAAGGCCACCAAGTCCGTTGAACAACTCAAGGCTGGAATTGAAAAGGCCGCCGAGAGTGTGCTCGGCAATGAGAATGAAGCGCTGCGCATGGCACGCAATGAACTCGACAAGCTGATCGACGAAGCGAAGGGCGGGGAGACGGAGGGTGAGAAGTCAAAGGTGGGAAGCGAGAAGTCGGAGAAGGGGGCGGCGGGGGACAAGCAAACGGCTCAAGGAGGCAAACAGCCCGGTGAGAAGGATTCCAAACAAGAAGGCCAAGGACAGAAAGTCCTGGCTCAAGGGAAAGGCGAACCCAAGCCCGGCGAGCAAGGCAATGGCGAAAAGGATGGCGAGGAAAGCCGGGGACCAAGGACGCCTCGTCCAGAACCGGGGACAGTGGACGCGCCGTCCGCCAAAGGCCTGGGTGACAAGCCAGGTGAGAAGGGGGAGGGCAAGAGCAAGCAGTCGGGCCCACCATCTGAACAAGGCAAAGGCCAGATGGCCGATGCCGGAGGTCAGGCCGAGGGTAATGGGCAGCCACGTGATGGCAAAGGTCAAGGCCAGCAAACTGCTGCGAATGATCAAGACGGACAGCCCGGCGAGCGCATGCAAGGTTCTCGCCCCACACCAAGCGGGAGCCGCTCTGGTCAAGGTGGTGGCAGCAATCGTGATGGTGGCAGCGATGAAGGCGGTTGGTTCTTCGATGCGGGTACCGAGGTTGCCGCTGCCTCGCCCATCACCGGCAGCAACTTCGACAACTGGAGTGACCGCCTGCGCAATGTGGAGGAGATGCTGACGCGTCCCGAGTTGCGCAACGAGGTGGCAAAAGTCCTAGACCAAGCACGTGATCGGCGTGCCGATGCCCGGCGCAACGATGCGGTGCCACAGGTCGAGCATTTGCAGATGCGCATCTTGAATCCGCTGGTCGAGCTGCGGGACAAAGTCACCGAAGAACTCGCGCGCAAAGAAGGCAAGAACCCGCTGGCCCCTGTGGACCATGATCCTGTGCCCGAACAATACCGCGAATTGGTGCAGAAGTATTATGAGCAGTTGGGCGCTGGCAAGTGAGGGGGTGCCCATTGCTCCCCTTGATAGCTGAGTGCGTTACCGAACGATCATCTGACTCTTGTCAGACGCTCGGGCATTGACGGGGAAGCGTGCTCCATAGGTTCACCCCTGTCCGTGGAGTGTGTGTGCCAGATCACTTCCTTATGAAAGCTCTATCGACGTTTGTCTTGTGCGCCTTGGTGTTGCTGTCGAGTTCTGCCCAAGCCAGCATTGCCTATACCCGTAGCAATGGTGACACGGTGTTGCCGGAGTAGATGGAGCCGAACTTCATGTTCCCCGATTAGAAGACCAACTCAAAGTTTCATGTGGTGGAGGGCATTCGCTTTGTTGGCTCCAATGTCAACCGCCTGCCGATTGCACGCTCCATCATCGCCAATAGCGACCTGGAAGCGACGCTGCCCTTCGAGATGGTCGATACCGTCACAGGCACGCCCATGGGGATCACTCCGGCGAGTGGCGTGGAATCGCCGAAGGCGGTCCATAGCAACCGCTACGTGGTGAACCCGACTTCACTGTGAGAAACGCATGCGATTCCGACGATGAATGTGACAGTGCCTGCACCTGGACAGCAGTAGTTCCAATCGGTGAGTGATACGCCTAGCTGGGTGCTGGAATAGAGTGCTGTCTTCCCGTGTCGTTTCAACGGCGAGCAATGCCAGCACAGTGACAGTGGCGGCGGGCGGTGTCTCCTGCTTTCTGCGACTGGCGCATCCGTGATGATGGTCCCCTGGTTCAGGGCTCCGCAGGCTGACTCCCAAGTCGCCTGATGGGGCCCATCTTGCGGTGCGTGGGGCGCATCCTGCGGTTTGTTGCCAAAGCATCATGTTGAGGCGCGATTACTGGCTGGCTGTTCTGCGTAACCTTTAATGCCCGCTGCTTGCGACACTCAAAGTCACCGTGCGGCAGGGCATAACAACCCGCCTACCACCACCATGAACAAGATCCTGGTTTGGGATATCCCTGCGCGCCTGTTTCACTGGGCCTTCGCGGCGTCACTTACCGCAGCGATCGGTATCGGCTTCCTTGCGGATGACGATGCACCACTGTTTCAGTTTCACATGCTGTTTGGCATCGTTGCCGTCTTTCTGCTGGCGCTCCGTATTGTGCTAGGACTGGTGGGATCGCGGTACTCACGATTCACGAGCTTTCCCGTTTATCCTCGCGAAGTGGTCGGCTACATGGTCAGTGCAGCGATCTCCAAGACCAAGCTCTACGCTGGCAACAATCCGGGATCAGCGGTCGCCGCCGTGCTCATGTTTCTCTTGGTGCCAGCCTTGTTCATCACTGGCCTGAAGGCCAACAGTGAGTCTGCGGAGGAGCTGCATGAGGTCCTTGCATGGGCGCTGCTCGCGGTGATCGTGATGCATCTCGTTGGACTTGCTTGGCATACGATCAGGCATCGCGAGAACATCTCGCTTGCCATGGTGACGGGAAAGAAAGCAGGCAAGCCCGATGATGCCATTGGTTCTGCTCACGCTGTCTGGGGAGTGGTTCTACTGCTGGTAGCGGGGCTCTGGATTGCCGCGCTTTTTGCGGGGTTCAATGCAAGCCGTTCAACCGTGAAGCTGCCAGGTATTGGGGTGACCTTGCAGCTTGCTGAGAGCGAGCTTGGCGAGGGTAAGCAAGGCCGTCGCGGGGACGACGATTGATGCATGAGGCTGCGTCTTTGGAGACTGCAAATGATGCTATGAGAACCCATCGGAACATGATGAAGCGGTAACTATTCCTCGCGCTCATCCTGCCCACCTTGGCGTCGTTCCAGGTTCTCTCACGAACATGTGTTTGCCCATTCATCTACGACTCCTCGCCTTCCTGCTCGTGCTGGTCTATGCCAGCACCAGCACTGCTGTGTTGCCAGCGCTGATCGGATGGGCGGCAGCGCTTGAGGGAAGTCACACGGTCAACGTCGCCAAGTCAGCGAGTGGGATGCAAATTACGCTGCATCATGTGCGGGGAGATTTCACGCCGAAGATCGCCGACCATCAGAACGTCCTGGTACGAGTGATGGTGAGCCTATGCAAGGCATCGCAATCAGGTGATCATCATCTCGACGCCTCGCAGGTGAATGACGGACCGAGTGCCTGTCGAGATCGGCTCGTGGATTCGAGTTCCGCGGCATGGCCAGCCTCTGCCTGGCCCGAGCAATCACGACACGTGTTGCCGCTCAGTCTGGCCTTGATGAACAATCGAGTTCTCAAGGCACGGCAGTCCCACGATGTCCGGCATCGCTCTCCGGCGTGTCTTGCGACGATCCAGATGCTCATTTGAGGTCAGGGATCATCCCGCCATTCGGGTCGCGCTTGGGCTGAATCTAACGGCCTCGCACCCGCCTTCGTGCGCCCTCACGGCGTTGTCCACGCCAGCGCACCGCCGCTTTCAGACCTCCCCATACCTTCGTCTCACTCCCCCATCCCCATCATTGCTTTCCATCATGAAATTAGCCGTCTTCCTTTCGCTGGCCACGCTGGCCCTCAGTGTTTTCGCCGCTGCTGGTGAAGCCACGTCCACTCGCTCACTCATCGCTGAAGCGTTGCAGAAGAACCCCGAGATTCGCTTCTATGAGGCGGAGATCGCTGCGGCTCTAGGCGGTCGTCAAGCCGCTGGCCAGTTGGCCAATCCCGAACTGAGCACCGAGCTGGGCTCGATGAACGTTCATGGCCAAGGCGATGGCTTGGTGTGGCGCGCAGAGATTGCGCAGGCCTTTGATTTCCCCGGTCGACTCTCGTTGCGCAAGGCGATTGCGGATCGCGACATCGCGCTTGCCGGGCTGGGCTTGGCTCAGTTCAAGGCGCAGCTGGGCAATGAGGTCAGTGCTCGTGCAGGCGATGTGGCACTATTGCAGCGCAAGCAGGCGGCAGCGCGCTCGGTTCGTGAGCGTGTCGAGGCACTGATCGAAGTGCTGGTGCAACGTGACTCCGGCTCCATCAGTGCCCTACTCGAGCGTCGCATTCTGGAGGCGACCTTGCTGAACAGTGACCGCACGTTGACCGATGCCACCAAGCAACTGCGCGAGGCCAGTGTGACCTTGGGGGTGCTTTGCGGACGCTCGCCGGATGAGACGCTGATCATCGACAGCAGTGCGGCGTCTTTCCCAGCGACACCTGCGCTGCAATCGCTGAAGCAGCAGGCGGCGAATACGAACTTCGACCTACAGCAGAAGCGTCTGCAAATCGCACGTCAGGGATTGAAGGTGGACCTCACCAAATCCGAGCGCTGGGGGAACATCACCTTCGGTCCTTACATGGCCGGTCAACACGCGGGTGGCACGCAGGTGGAAGGCGGACTTTCCTTCTCCGTTCCGCTGCCGCTTTGGAATAAGAACAAGGGCAACATCGTGGCCGAGCAGGCGAGGTCCCAGCAAGCCGAAGCGATGCTAACCGCCACGCTGCGTGATCTGGAGCGTGACTTGGAGATTTCTCGTGCGGCCTACGCGGCGGAGCTGGAAGCTCTGTCGCATTGGCGTCCTGAGAGCGAGAAGCAGTTCAGTGACGCGGCTGCGGAAGCGGATCGTCACTTCCGCCTTGGGGCGGTGCCTGCCACGACTTACGTCGAAATGCAGCGCGGCTACCTCGATGCGATGGACTCGCTGATCGAGTCGCGTCGCAACGCGTGGAAGCACCTGATGGAGATCGAGCGCCTGATTGGCAATCCGCTGCCGAACAACCAAACCGTCACTCGCTAAGTCATGATCAATTCCATTCTCGACTTCTCGCTGAAGAATCGCTTCCTCGTTGTCATGGGAGCACTGCTGCTCCTCGGCGCAGGCATCTTCTCAGCCTTGCATCTGCCTGTGGATGCGGTTCCCGACATCACCAACACACAAGTGCAGGTGAACACGGCGGTGCCCGGCCTCGCACCGGAAGAGACGGAGAAGCTCGTCACTTATCCTTTGGAGCTAGCCTTGGCGGGCATCCAAGGGGTGGAGGAGTTTCGTTCGCTGACCAAGTCGGGCCTGTCGCAGGTCACGCTGGTGTTTCGCGACGGCACGGACATTTTCCGGGCACGCCAGTTGGTGAGTGAACGCCTCGTTCAGGTGGAACTCCCTGAGGGGCTCAGCCCGCAGATGTCACCCATCAGCACCGGGCTCGGCGAGATCCTGTATTACACCCTGGACTACAAGAAGGGGGTGCCAGAGCGCCAGCAGTCGCGTGAACGTCAGTTAATGGATCTGCGGGACGCGCATGACTACATCGTGAAGCCGTTCTTGCGCACGATCCCGGGCGTGGCGGAGGTGAACAGCAGCGGCGGTTATGAGCGGCAGTTGGTGATCCTGCCCAAGCCCGAAGCGCTGGCGAACGCGGGTATGACCTTTGGCGAGTTGGCTGAGATCATTGGCCAGAATGTGGACAACGCAGGCGGCGGTGTGATTGATCGCGGCACCGACCGTGTCTTGATTCGCGGCGTGAGCAAAGTGGCGAGCGCGGAAGACATCGCGAACCTGCCGGTGAAGTTCGCGGCGAGCGTGGAGCCCCTGAAGGTGAAGGACCTCGCCGAGGTCGGCATCGGCAGCAATGTGCGCACGGGCTGCGCGGTGGAGAATGGTGAGGAAGCCGTGCTGGGCACCGTGATGATGCTGGTAGGTGAGAACAGTCGCATCATCAGCAAGCGTGTGGAGGCGAAGCTTGATGAGTTGCAAAAGAAGCTGCCCGCCTC
>CAXNNN010000237.1:0-5936 GCA_964203095.1 Verrucomicrobiaceae bacterium
CCCTTTTCCAGCTCCGGCGGAGGTCATCGCAGCGATGAAGAAGGCGGCGCTGTATTACCGCAACAAGGCGAGCGTGGTGGGGGGCTATGGCTTCAGCGTGCCGAAGGACCTGAGCACGTCGCGGGCGGAGAATCGGGAGTCGCCCACGATGGTCTCCATCCAGCCGCCGGGCACGCCGAGTGTCGGGCTGGCGTTGTTAATGGCGTTCAAGGTGACCAAGGACCTGCTCTTCCAGCAGGCGGCGCGCGAGGCGGCGCAGTCGCTGCTGTGGTGCCAGCTGGCCTCGGGTGGGTGGGAGAGCGAGTATGATTACAATCCGGCGGTGGCCCGGCGCTATCACTACCGCCGCGACATGGAGGCGAGCGACACCGAGCGCGGGGGACGGCATGGCTCGTCGACGCTGGATGATGGGAAGACCGAGGCGGCGCTGCTGTTCCTGCTGGAGATGGCGCACACGCCGGAGTTCGCCCAGGATGAGGAACTGCAACGCGGGGTGAAGTTCGGCTTCGACGGGCTGCTGGCGGCTCAGGAGAAGTGCGGGGCCTGGGGGCAATCCTTTGACGGTCCGGCAGATGCGTCGGCCCCGGTGGTGAAGGCGAGGCTGCCCGCGCAGTGGTCGCGCACCTTCCCAGCGGTGGACTACACGAAGTTCTACACGCTGAATGATGGCAATCTGCTGCAAACGACGCGCCTCCTACTGCGGGCGTATGAGCTGACGAAGGAGGCACGCTATTTGGACGCGGCCAAGCGGGTGGGGGACTTCCACCTGCTGGCGCAGCTACCCGCGCCGCAGCCTGCGTGGGCGCAGCAATACAACCGGAACATGGAGCCGG
The DNA here is from genome assembly GCA_964203095.1 of Verrucomicrobiaceae bacterium. Classification (GTDB taxonomy): domain Bacteria; phylum Verrucomicrobiota; class Verrucomicrobiia; order Verrucomicrobiales; family Verrucomicrobiaceae; genus JAEUHN01. The sequence goes on from CAXNNN010000237.1 coordinate 834, forward strand.
TGTGGGCGCGGAAGTTCGAGCCGCCAGCGGTGAGTTCGGCGGAAAGCATCGAGGCGCTGGAGACGCTGCTGGAGCTGTGGGTAGCCACGGGCGAGGCGAAGTATCGCGAGCCGATGGCGGCGGCGATTGCCTGGCTGGACAAGGTGAAGCTGCCGGACGGGCAGTGGGCGCGCTTCTATGAGCTGGCCACGGACAAGCCGCTCTACTGCAAGGCGAAGACGTATGAGGTGACGTATGACGACAGCGATCTGCCTACGCACTACGGCTTTAAGCTGGATGAGTTGGGCGAGGATTTAGAGATGCTGAAGAAGAAGCTTGCGATGAGCCGCGAGGAGCTGCAGCACGCGAAGGCGGAGCCGACTGAGCCGAAGAAATGGGCGAGCAAGGCGAAGGGCGCGGCGAAGAAGGTGGTGACGGCGCTGGAAAACCTGAATCCCAAGGGCTACTGGAGCAAGGATAACCAGATCGACATGGGCGAGTTCGTGAAGCACATGCGCGCGCTGGTGTTTTATCTCGAAGGCGCGCAGAAGGGCGGCGCGTTCTTTGAGGCGCTGCGAGAGAAGAAGTAGGCTGCTTCTTCAGACGAATGGAAGGTAGGGCGCTGTGTCCCACAGCGCCGCTGTCGAAGCGCTGAGCGTGGCGATGCGGCACCGCCATCGAGATTGCTGTCGGTGGATCCGGCGCGTTGAGGACAACGCGCCCTACCTGTTCCCCACACAGAACAAATGCTTGTGGCTGCGGATGAAGAGCTGGCCGTCGGACACGGCGATGGAGCCGATGACCTTTTCGCCCATGGGGTTGGTGGCGAGCAGCTCGAACTTGGGGCTCGCTTTGAAGACGAAGGCGTCGCCGCCCTGGTTCACGGCATAGCAGTTGCCTTCGCTGATGACGATGGAGGACCAGTTTTGGCCGGTGGGGCCGGGGCCTTTGAGGCGCTCGTTCCAGATCTCTTTGCCGGTCTTGACGTTGATGCACTGGGCGATGCCGGGGTCGTTCAAGATGTAGATGTGGCCTTCGTGGATGGCCCCCGACGCGATGCGCTGCGGGTTTTTCTCCTGATGCCAGAGGCGGTGCGTGTCGGTGACATCGCCTTGGCCGCCGAGCTTCACCGCCATGGCCATGCCGTTGTAGCCGCCCATGCCGATGACGATGCCGTCGGTGTAGAGCGGGGAGGTGTAGACGAGAGGGTTCAGGCCCTCGCAGGTCCAGTGCTCCTGGCCCGTGGCGGGGTCGATGCTGCACACGCGAAACGGCCAGGACATAAGGAGCTGAGCCTTGCCATCAATGACGCGGGGCAGGGGATCGCTCCAGGAGCCGTAGAAGCCGGACTTGCCGGGCTTCGAGTCGGGGCGAATGGGCTCGGCCTTCTCCCACAGGACCTTGCCGGTCTTCTTGTCCATGGCGACCATGCGCGCGGTGACGCTGGGGCCGTGATTGAGAAAGACCGTGTCGCCCACGATGACGGGCGAGGTGCCAGGGCCCCAGATGTGCCGCTGCGGGCCGAGGTCGCGCTTCCACAATGCTTTGCCGTCCAGGTCGTAGCAGAAGACCCCTGCGGAGCCAAAGGTGGCGATGACGCGCTCGCCGTCGGTGGCGGGGGAGCCGGAGCAGAAGGGATTCGTTTTGTGCGTGGTCTCGGAGGCATCGCCAGAGGTGCCCGCCTGCCAGAGCTTAACGCCGGTCTTTTTGTCGAAGCAAAGGAGCACGCGCTGGCTACCCGCGTCGAGACTCTGGGTGATGAACACCTTGTCGCCCCAGATGACGGGGGTGGAATTGCCAGGGCCGGGCAGCGCGGTCTTCCACGCGATGTTCTCGGTGGCTGTCCACTTCAGCGGCAAGCCGGTCTCGTCGCAGGTGCCGTCGTTGTGAGGGCCGCGCCAGGAGGGCCAATTAGCCGCGTGGGCAGTGACGGCCAGGGAGAGTGCAAGGGCGAGGGTTTTCATAGGCCGATAGGAACGCTGCGAGGGCGAAGGGAATAGCAGCGCCTGATTCGCGATCCTCACTTTGCCCTTTGCTCTCCGCCCTTTGCTTGTGCTATTAGCGATCCATGTCCACACCTGCCATCGACATCCATCGCATCGCAACGCTCTCGCGGCTCAAGCTCACGGACGCTGAGGCTACGCAATACTCTGCCCAGCTTGCCAGCATCCTGGATTACGTGAATGTGCTGGAGAAATACGATCTGTCGGGCGTGGAGCCGAGCGCTCATGCAATGCCCGTTTTTGACGTGTGGCGTGACGATGTGGCGGCCCCCAGCTTCACCAGCGATCAGGCGCTGGCCAATGCGCCGCGCAAGTCGCAGGATCAGTTCATGATTGGCAAGGTGGTCGAATAATCTGGAATCAAGAATCAAGAATCAGGAATCAGGAATCAGGAATCTTCTCCCCGTGTCTCTTTCCAACGAAACCATCGCCTCCCTCCGTCAGCGTCTCTCCAGCAAGGAGATCACGCCCACGGACATCGTGAACGACCTCGTCAAGACCATCGACGCACGCAACCCGGAGGTGGGATCGTATCTGACCATCGATGTGGAAGCGGCGCTGGCCGAAGCCAAGACGGCGGATGTGTCGAAGCCGCTGGGAGGCATCCCCATCGCGATCAAGGACAACATCAATGTCACGGGCCAGCCCTGCACCTGCGGGTCGAAGTTCCTGCAAGGCACCTATACCGCGCCGTATGACGCGACCTCGATTCAGTTACTCCGCGCGGGTGGGGCGCTTCCGCTGGGTCGGTTGAACATGGATGAATTCGCGATGGGCTCGACCACAGAGAACTCGGCACTGGGCGTGACGCGCAACCCTTGGGACCTAAGCCGCGTGCCCGGCGGCTCCAGCGGTGGCTCTGCCTCCTGCGTGGGTGGCCATTTGGCAATTGCCGCGCTAGGCTCGGACACGGGCGGCTCCATTCGTCAGCCAGCAGCGCTGTGCGGCTGCGTGGGGCTGAAGCCGACGTATGGCCGCGTTTCGCGCTATGGCTTGGTGGCCTTTGCTTCGTCGCTGGATCAGATCGGACCGATCACGAAGACGGTGGAGGATTCTGCCCTGCTGCTGAATCACCTGTGCGGCAAGGACGCGCGGGACTCGACCACGCTGGACGTCTCGTTCCCAGACTTCACCAAAGGATTGAAGGACGGTGTCAAAGGCCTGCGCATTGGTCTGCCGAAGGAGTATTTCATTGAGGGCACGCATCCAGGCGTAAGCGCGGCAGTGGCAGCGGCGACCAAGCAACTGGAGTCGCTCGGCGCGGAGATCGTGGAGGTCTCCCTGCCGCACACGGACTGCGGCGTGGCTACGTATTACATCCTCGCCCCGGCGGAAGCCTCGGCGAACCTCGCGCGCTTCGATGGCGTGCGCTACGGGCACCGCACCGCCATTCAGGGCGACCTGCTGGAGCACTACATGAACACCCGCGCCGAGGGCTTCGGCCCGGAGGTGAAGCGCCGCATCTTGCTGGGCACCTACGTGCTGAGCAGCGGCTACTACGACGCCTATTACCTGAAGGCGCAGCGCGCACGCACGCTCATTCGTCAGGACTTTGAGGCGGCCTTCGAGAAGGTCGATCTGATCCTGTCGCCCACCGCGCCATCGCCCGCGCACAAGCTAGGCTCGATCAGCAAGGACCCGCTGAAGATGTATCTGGAAGACGTGTTCACCATCGCGGCGAATCTGGCCGGTCTGCCAGCGATCAGTGTGCCCTGCGGCTTCGTCGAAGAAGAAGGCAAGCGCCTGCCCGTGGGCCTGCACTTGGTCGGTCGTCCGCTGGATGAAGTGACCGTGCTGCGTGCGGCCTACGCCTACGAGCAGAGCACCGATTGGCACAAGGCACGGCCGGAGTAGGAGAGACGGCTTTGTTCCCCTCCAAGTATCTCGCGGCGTCACCTCCTGAGTTTGTTGATGATTGGCTGCTGGACATGTCGGAGCGACCATGACAAACTTCGCTTCGTTCTGGCTGTCACCAACCATTCCGACTGTGCCCGCAACATTTCTTTCTCAACCTTCGCAAGCCTCACCTAGCCCTGATTTTCAGGCAGACTATGTGAGGGCTTATCGCACCATGCTGTTGTCCCGCACGCTGGAGGACAAGCTTGCTAACCTTTACCGTGCTGGCGGTCGCCTCGTGGGTGGCGTTTATCTTGGTAAAGGCCAGGAGGCCTACAGCGCGGCTATCGGCGTGCAGATTTCCAAAGGCCGCGACATTCTCGGCACCTTCATCCGCGATCAGGCGGCCCGACTTGCCTGGGGCGAGCCGATTGAGGATGCCTTCCGCACTTACTTTGGCTCGGTGCAGGGCCCCATGAAGGGGAGGGATGGCAACGTGCATCGTGGTCGGCCCAAGGAAGGCCTTCCCGCGATGATCTCGCACATCGGCAGTATGATGGGCGTGGTCGGTGGCATGTTGTTCGCGCGTCGTCTGCAAGGTCGCCTGGGCGATAGCGTGGGCGTGGTGACCATGGGCGAAGGCGGCACCTCGACTGGCGCTTTCCATGAGGGCATGAATCTCGCGGCTGTCGAAAAGCTGCCGATGATTGTGGCGATCACGAATAACCAATTCAGCTACTCCACGCCGAACAACCGCCAGTTTGCCTGCAAAGATCTGGTGGACCGTGCTATCGGCTATGGGGTGGAAGGCTACACGGTGGACGGCACCGATCTGGCTGAGTGCGTGGCCTTGTTCCGCAAGGTGGTGCAGCGCGCCCGCGACGGCCATGGCCCCCAGATGGTCATTGGCTCGCTGCTGCGACTGACCGGTCACGGGGAGCATGACGATGCCTCCTACGTGCCGGACGCGGTGAAGAAATCATCCCTGGGCCGGGATTGCATGGTCGTGGCTGAGGAGCGCCTGCTGGCTGAGGGCTGGGCGACGAAGCAAGAGGTGGAGGAATGGCGAGCTGAGTGTCGTGCGACAGTGGAAAAAAATGCCACGTCGGCGACCAAGGAGCCGGCTCCTGATCCCTTCAAAGAAAACTGGCGTGCGCTCTCGACATCGGAGCTGGCCGAAGGCATGTGGAACGCATGAGCCTGACGTATCTCGAAGCCATCCGCGAAGCCCAATACGAGGCACTGCGCAAGAATCCAAACGTTTTCCTGTATGGGCAGGACATTG
>CAXNNN010000238.1:0-5936 GCA_964203095.1 Verrucomicrobiaceae bacterium
GTGCCGGCGGCTTCGCCGATCTCGCTGAATGGGAATTTTTTGCGCGGAGCGGTGGCGCTGGGGTCGGATGGCGTGCCGATTTTCAATCCGCGCAACAACACCGGGCAGTTCAGCTATGACATCGGCGAGCTGGACATCTATGGCGGGCACTGCGGTCTGGCGGATGATTATCACTACCACATCTATCCGGTGCATTTGATCCCCGTGCTGGGGTATGACAAACCCATCGCCTGGGCGCTGGATGGCTATCCGGTGTATGGCTATGTGGAGCCGGATGGCTCGCCGATGCAGACGCTGGATGCGGATGGCGGCCACGATCACGGCACCTGGGGCTATCACTATCATGCGCGGGGCACTTACAACTCGGGGACGGCAAGCTGGACGCCGACGAATCCTTTCATGATGAATGCCATGCATGGCGCGGTGGTGAATTTTGACTCGCAGATCGATCCACAGCCGAACGTGTCAAACATGCGTGCCTCGGGCACGGGTGGCTACACGGCGCAGCAAGTGCCAGGAGCGGCGATCATCGCTTTCAAGAATCCCGTGGCGCTGAGTGTCGATGGGAGCGGTCACTTCATCGAAAACGTGAGCGGCACACCGAGCGAGGATGATTTCCTCATGCGCTACACGGTGAGCAGCGTGACGTATGACGTGTGCTGGCGATTAAATCGCAAAGCGGTGCCCAAGAGCTACACGATGACCTATCGACATCCGACCACAGGCACGACGACGACCACTTACACGAGCAACGGCAATCGCGTCACCACCTATCCGATGAGTGGCAAGAGCATGGTCGCGCTGCCGGACACATCACAGACGGGCAATTTCACCGGTTCGGCAGGTGATGGCGAGGACAGCGACTACACAATCAATGCCCAGGCTTTCACCAACAACGGCAACGGCACCATCACCGACAACGTCACCGGCCTGATGTGGCAGAGCGTGGACAATGGCGAGTCCACGTGGGAAAACGCCGTCGCTAATGCGGCGAGCGTGACCACGGGCGGCTACAATGATTGGCGGCTGCCAACACCGCATGAGTTGTTCTGCCTGTTCAATCATCAGGTATCGAACCCAGCCCTGAACACGGCCTTCTTCCCGAACCATCCCGTGGCACGGGCGGGATACTGGTGGAGCAGCGATCTTTACGGCACAAGCACGGCGAATGTGTGGTGCACGAATGAAGGCGGCGGTCTGGGGCCGAAGCCGAAGTCGGAAACGATCAGCGCGGGTGGCTCCCTGCGCTACCACGCACGCTATGTGCGCGGTGCCAAGCATACGAACGGCCACAACTATGTGAGCAACAATGACGGCACCGTCACTGACCTCGACACGGGTTTGATGTGGAAGCAGGTGCCTCGCACAGCGGCGACGTGGTCAACGGCATTGGCTGACATCGAAGGGCTCACGGATGCGGGCTTCAGTGACTGGCGCATGCCAAACGTGAAGGAAATGGAGTCGCTGGTGGATTACACGATGACCACTTTCACCAGTCTCACGAACATCAAGCCGCCAGCGCATCGTTGGCTCTTCCCATCGACCACGGCGACCTCGTATTGGACTTCGACGACGCAGAACAATGACGCGCTCGCCGCGCTGGTCGTGGAGTTTGGATTGAATACGACCTCCAATCCACAACGCAATGCGCAGGGCATCATCAGCCACGAGCCGAAAACCTCCTCGTATCCTGTCTTTGCCGTGCGCACAGCCGCACTCTCGCCAACGCAGATCGCGATGTCGCAAGGTGCCACAACGCTGACGGATGGCCTCAGCACGGTCGGCTATGGCAGTGTTAATGTGGGCAGCACGCAGTCGAAGACCTTCACGATCACGAACAACGGCAGCACAGCGCTCACGGGCATCAGCTTGAGCATTGACGGCACGCACAGCTCACTTTTCACCGTGACGACCTCACCAGCCTCGAGCATCGCCATCGGAGCGACGGCAAATTTTGTCGTGCAGTTCAATGCGAGTAGCGCCGGGGCCAAGACAGCCGCTTTGCACATTGCCAGCAGTGATAGCAGCGTGGGCGCGGCGTTTGACATCGCTCTCACAGGCACGGGCAGTGTGCCACCACCGACGATCTCAAACATCACGGTGAATCCCATCTCTCCCGCGAGCACAGACAATGTGACAATCACGGCGCAAGTGGCACCGGGACTCGGTGCGACGATCTCTGGAGTGAATCTGAGTTATGATCTTGGAGCGCAGACGACAGGGCCGGCCTTCCGCGAAATCTTTGCCAATACCTCCGGCAATGGTCTGACGGGCACGATGAATCCATGGACGGTAACAGCGACTCGCAATGCAGCGGATGTGCGTCAGCGCGGTGGTGCCAGCAATCGCACCGTGCCCATCGTGCTGACCAATTGCACCACCAATGGCACCACGAGCGTGAGCTGCGCTAGCACGGCGGGCCTGATTCCAGGCATGTTGATCACCGGAACGAGCATCGCGGCGAACACGACGATTTCTCAGGTGAACAGCAGCACGGCGATCACCCTGAGTCAGGTCGCAGGCAGCGGCAGCAGTCTCTCGCTAACGGCTGCTGGAGTCACGCTCACGAGTTGCTCCCTCGGCACCGTGCCGACGATTAACACGGCGAGCACCACAGGACTGGCGGTGGGCATGGGACTTGCTGGATCGGGCCTCGCGACGAATCCGCCTAACCCAACGGTGGCAGCTGTCACCAACAGCACCAGCTTTACAACCAACAGCACCACGATCACCACGGTGCCTGCCACACTCACGGCTTCAGGCATGGCGCTGGAGTTCAACAATGGAACGACGAGCTTTGACGCAACGATGGCGCAGGCCACCAATGTGATCAATGCGGGCACGGCTACGGCAGGCAATGTGGAGTTTTATGCGCGGAATAGCGATCTCAGCACGGGCAATGGCTGGACGCTGCAAATCTCACCCGATGGCGGCACCACCTGGAACACGCGGATGAGCGAGACCTTTGCCAGCAGCAGCGCCATCTGCACGCTAAATGGCACCACGACCATTGCCTGCATGGACACGAGCAAGCTCACCGTGGGCAATACGATCCAAGGGGCGGCGGTTGCCATCGCGAACTGCGTCACCAGCACCACGACGAATCCAACAGTGGTCCTCACCACCAACACGAGTGGGCTCGCGGTCGGCATGTTTATCACCGGTGCCAATGGTGCAGGCATCCCGAATGGCGCTCGCATCACCGCTATTGATCCAGGCGTGAGTTTCACGCTGAATGCAGCCGTAACTGTGACGAATGCCACGCCAGGTATCACGCTGCTGGCGAACTATCTCGCGAACAACACGACGATCAGCTCCATCACGCCAAATGTCTCCTTCGTGGTCAGCAGTGCGCCTTTCTACTCTGGTAGTGCCACGCTGGCTTCGCTGAATCATGACTACAAACTCTTCCGCTATGACCTCGTGGCCGGAGACATGACGGCGAATATGAAAATGCGCTTCCAGTTCAGTGGCAACACCGCCGCCTCGCCTGCTCGTCCGCCTAGCACGAACATCGACGACATGACCGTCACGCTGACGACAGGCGCTGCGCCCACCGTGATCGCCATGACAGATCTCGGTGGTGGTCTCTGGAGTGCCACGATCCCCGCACAGGCCAATGGATCGACGGTGAACTTTGCCATTGCTGCCACAGGCACAGCGGGCGGCACGAGCACATCGAGCAGCACGAGCTACACCGTCGCTCCAGCTCCAACGATCACCACCGCGTCACCTTTGCCGAATGGCAACACCGGAGGCGTCTACAATCAAACGATGGCCGCCACGGGCGGAAGCGGCACGGGCTATGTTTGGAGCCTTTTCAGCGGTTCTTTGCCCAATGGCATCACGTTGGGCAGTAGCGGCGTTTTGAGCGGCACGCCGACTCAGGTCGGCACCTTCAATTTCACGGCGAAAGTGACCGATTCGGCCACGCGCAGTGCCACGAAGGCTTTTGCGCTCACCATCACCACCGTGACGCCCCCGAACGTCGTCATCATCGTCACGGATGACCAAGGCTGGGGTGATGTGGGCTATCACACGCCCGCCGGTCAGGTGCCGATTCAAACGCCGAACATGGATAGCTTTGCGACAACGGGCATTCGCTTGGAGCGCTTCTATGCGACGACGGTATGCAGCGTCACACGCTCGACTTTGATGACGGGCCGAAACGCGATCCGCCACGGCACGAACAACGAGCGTGGCCTTGATTTGAGTGAGCATCTCATGCCTCAGACCTTCAAGGCGGCGGGCTACCAAACCTTCATGTGCGGCAAGTGGCATCTCGGCGGCAGCGATAAGAACATCTACCACTTCAACGTGAATGGCGGCCCGGTTCGCGTAATCAAGGAAGGTCTGCAATATGCGCCGCACAATCGCGGCTGGGACTCGTTCTACGGCCAGTATTCAGGCGCGATCGATTACTTCACGCACAACAGCGCCGAGGCCGAGTCGCTCGACATCCCCGACTGGTGGCTGAATGGCGTTCAGCAGGATGGAGCGAGCGAACATACCGATTCACGCGGCTACGGCGGGTGGTCGCCCACCTTGCTCGCGGACAAGGCCATCTCTCACATTCAGAATCGCAACCCTGCTCAGCCGATGCTGCTGCATCTGGCCTTCAACTCGATCCATGGCCCCGTCTCCGCTCCGGCGAGCTTGATCACAAAGTATCAAAACCTCGGCGTCACGAACACCAATCGTCGACTCATCTCCGCAGCGGTGGATGGCATGGATCAAGAGATTGGCCGTGTGCTGGCCGCACTCGATACCGCAGGCATCGCCAACAACACGCTCGTCGTCTGGTTTGGCGACAACGGTGGCGATGAAACCAAAGGCTCTCTCAATGATCCACTGCGTGGCACGAAGGGTGACAGCTATGAAGGCGGGATGCGCGAAGTCGCAGGCATCAAATGGCCCGGCGTGCTGCCCGCTGGTGTCATCAGCAATCAACACATGTGGGTCGGCGATGTCTTCCCCACCCTCTGCGCGGCTGTCGGCGTGACGCCGCAGAACACCAAGCCGCTGGATGGCGTGAATCTCTGGCCCGCACTGCTTTCCGCCAGCAACACCACCACCGTCTCACGCGGATCGCCTCTCGTCACAGTTAGCGCGACACCGATTGCGATTTATCAGTTCACCGATCCCGTGAACGGAGGCACGAAAGATTTTAAACTCATCCGCGGCCGCGTGAACAACGTGCTCACACCCGAGCTTTACAACCTCACCGATGATCCGCAGGAGACCACGGATCTCATCGCCAACAGCGCGTATGCGAGTATCGTCACCACGCTAACCAATGCGATCACAGCGATCAGCGTTGAAAACATGAAGCCTTACGTCGGCCCACCGCTGATTACAAACGCGGTGCCTCAGGGCAGTTCCATCACGCTGTATGCGCCATTCACCAGTTGGCCCGGCGCGGCACCGACCGTACAGTGGCGCAAAGGCGGGTCGAATGTCGCTGGCGGAGTCGTCACGCAGATCACCGATGATTTGGCGGTCGCTGTCAGAGGCACTTATGCAGCCACCTTGACGCTGACAAACGTCGCTCCCGGCGATGCAGGGTTGTATGATGTCATCGTCTCTAACAACATCGGCAGCACGACGAGCGATGCAGGCACGTTGACCGTCACGATGGGTGCGCCGCAGCTCACGCTGCCTGCTTACACGAAGGGCACGAGCATCACAATGACCTGGCCGGCCGTCGCCACCGCAACGGGCTACACCATCCAGCGCAGCGCCACGGCGGACTTTGCGACGATCCTCGGCACGCAGACCACTGGCAGCACCAGCGTGACTTACACCGGCCTCACCAGCGGCACGACGTATTATTACCGCGGCACCGCGACCGATGGCACAAACACCTCGGCTTTTGGCACGACCGCTTCGTCCACCCAGGATGCGAGCACGCCAGTGGTCGCGATTACGTCTCCGGC
>CAXNNN010000239.1:0-5922 GCA_964203095.1 Verrucomicrobiaceae bacterium
ACCACCAATGCTGGCACTGGCAATGGCACCAATGTGGTGACCATCCCGCTGGCCAGTGTGACCAATGGCATCGTCGTCAACATTGGCCTGGGCGGCGGCACGGTGACCTTTGGCGACATGACCGGCTACACGGGTCCGTTGACGGCGACACCCGTCGTGTACGGCGATCTGAGCATCCGCGTCGCCGGCCCCGTGCATGTGGGCGCGCACGCCATCAACTTCACCGCGACCAAGACGGTGACGATCAGTGATCGACTGCAAGCCACCGGCACGGGTTCGATCACAGTCAGTGCAGGTCAGGGCCTGGTGGTGAATTCCGCGGCGGCGATTTCTGTGGAGAATGGCAACCTCAGTCTGTCTGCCAACCAAGCTCTGCCAGCGCAGGACGGCAGCTTCAACGGCATTGATGTGAGCGGTGCCAGCACGATTGGCAGCACGGCCACTGGCGAGGTGACGTTGAACGGCAAGTCCGGCGCAGCAGCCGGCCACGGGGTGGAGATTGAAGCTGGCAGCGTCATCACGGGTGGCGTCAGTGGTGTGCTAACGATCAACGGCGTCTCCAACGCCCCAGGTGCCAACCGCTATGGTGTGCACGTCACGGGTGCCGGAACCAAGATCACCAGCCTCGGAGCGAACATCGTGCTCAACGGTCAAGGCGCAGGAACGACCACCCGCAATCATGGCGTGGTGATCGCGAGCGGAGCCAACGTGCTCGCTGTGGCAGCCGCAAACCTCAGCATCACCGGCACCGGTGGCGTGGAAGGCCAGGGCGTGCGCATTCGCGACGACGCTGCGGCCACGCTGGTCGCTGTCGTCGATGGCGATCTGACGATTACCGGCAATGAAGGCAGCGGAGCCTCTGGCAAACAGGGCTTTCACTACACTGGCGGCAAGAGCGGACGCATCGAATCCACGGGCACTGGCGACCTTTTCTTCGTGGCTGATTCCTTGGAAATGACCGGAGCCGGAACGTCCAAGGGTATCATCCAAACCACCGGCACCGGCAGCCTTACCTTCAAGCCCGCGACAGCGACCACCAGCATCGGCCTCGGTGGCGGCGCTGGCAGCCTAAGCCTGACCGATGCCGCGCTTGCCTACTTCGGCGACGGCTTCAGTTCGATCACCATTGGCGATACTGCTGCGGGATCGGGCAACATCACAATCAATACCGCGACCTTCAGCGATCCCGTCCTCCTCGCAGGCGGCACGATCTACAATGCTGGCGGCGCGGATGTGACCTTGACCGCAGGCGATACCTTGACGCTGAAGGGAACCGTGGCCCCTGGCGCGTCGCCTGGCAAGCTGACCGTCAGCGGCAAAGCTGCGCTGGCGGCCAACTCGGTGGTTCAACTGGAAATCAGCGGCTTGATCGCAGGCACGCAGAACGACCAGATCATCGCCTCCGAAACAGTGGACATCGGCAGCAACGCTACCCTGAACCTCGTGCAGGTGGGCGGCTTCATCCCCACGGGCACGGAGAGCTTCACCTTGATCCAGCGCACCAACGGCACGGGCACCTTCAACGGAATGCCAGAAGGCCACGTCTTCACCAACCTCTTTGGTTCGGGCCAAGCAGCGACCTTGACTTACCTGGCCGGCAGCAGCGGCAAGGATGTGGCGCTGGTCATGGGGGCCTTGATCCCAGACATCAACATCGAGCAGCCCGTCGGCACAGAGCTGGTGGATGGCCTCGCCAGCATCCCCCTTGGCAAGGCTGCGGTCACTAAGCGCGGCATCACCAAGACCTTCACCGTAACAAACACCGGCACCGGAGCCGTCACGGATCTGGCCCTGAGCTTGAGCGGAGCGAACGCGGCAGATTTTGCGTTCAGTTCGCTGAGCACCACCACGCTAGCAGATGGAGCCAGCACCACGTTCTCCGTGACCTTTACTCCTTCGGCACTGGGCACCCGCACCGCCCTGCTGCGCTTGGCCAGCAATGTAAACGGCTCGAAAAACCCCTTCGACATCACTCTGACCGGCACCGGCATCGCGACCGAAGCCGCCAAGCCAACACTCGTCATCACTTCCCCGGCGGCCTCGGCGAAAATGAATGAAGGTGCGGTCAGCGTGGCCGGAACGGTGAAGGATGCCAGCGGCATTGCGCTGGTTGAAGTGAAGCTCGGCACGGGTGCTTGGGTGGAAGCCGCTCTGAATCTGGACACGACGGGAACCAGCGGCAGCTACAGCCTTGCTCTCAGCCCCGTGCCCGGACTGAATAGCCTATCCGTCAGAGCCACGGACACTGCTGGCAATGTGACCACGACCACTCGATCCTTCACCTACGTGGTGCTGCGGTCGCTGACGCTGGCGACTGCGGGCAGTGGTTACGGCACGGTGGCCTTTACCTCGCCGACCACGGCGGTTGCGTCCTCACTGCAACTCGCCAACCGTTACACGCTTCGTGCCACAGCCGCCGCGGGCAGCTTCTTCAATGGCTGGAGTTCTCCTAACGGCAGCCTCACCATCGCTAGCCCACTGGTCACCACGCTGACCTTCACCATGGTGGAAGGCGCAGAGATCACGGCGAACTTTATCTCCAATCCGTTCACCACCGATCTCACGGGCAGCTATTCAGGCCTGATCAAGGCCGCCAGCGGAACCACAGCCGCCAAGTCCAACACCGGCCTGTTTACCGCTAGGTTGACCAGCACGGGCTCCTTCACAGGCGCGGTTAACCTGGATGGCGTGACCAAGTCGGTGAGTGGCGCTTTCAATCCAAATACAGGCAACGCCATCGTCATTGTGCTCAATGGTGCCACCACCTGGAGTCTCAGCCTCCATTTGGACCTGTCGGGTGGAACTGATCTCATTACTGGCACTCTGACCCAGGTTACAGGCGGCATTGTCGGTGACGTCTCGGACATCACAGCAGAGCGTGCGGCCTTCTCCGCCACAGCCACGGTGCCTGTCGCCAACCGAGGCACCTACACCGTGGTGCTGCCTGCACGCACTTCTCAAGCAGACAGCTTGGCGGTTTATCCGCTGGGCGATGGCGTTGGGCAGCTCACCGTGGCTGCTAGTGGCACCGTGTCGTTGATAGCCACGCTCGCCGACGGCCGCGCCATCATATCCACGGGTGCCCTATCGCAAAACCTGACTTGGCCAATCTTCGTCAGCTTCACCAGCCGCGCAGGGGCGCTGGCAGGTGTGGCGACGTTGGACGCCACTCAAGGCGACAGCGATGTCACAGCGACTGACCTCGCCTGGTATCTGAATGCCGGTGCCTCGACTTACTTCCCCTCTGGCTGGCCCAATGGCATCAAGACCGATCTCGTGGGCGCTCTTTACAGCGTGCCGGTGGGATCCGCCGTGCTGCCGGGCCTTGGATCGATCAACGCTTCCACGGGCAACGCCGAACTGGCCTTCTCCAGTGGCAATCTGATTTCGACGCTGACGAAGAACATGAACATCACCACTGCCAGCGTGGTGAGCCGGGCTCCGACCACTGACTCAAGCTTCAGCATCGCGTTGACCAAGACCAGCGGAGCCTTCAGCGGCAGCTTCACCCATGACAGTGGCGGCAAGGCCGCCTACAAGGGCACCTTGCTGCAGAAAGGTGCCAATGCAGGTGGCTACGGCTACTTCTTGCTCGCTCCCGCCGCGTCTGGCAATGCAGGGGCGGTGACGCTAAAGCCAAAATGAACCAGAAGCGCTGCGGACCGAAATGGACCACTAACGCAGCGCCCCGGCACTGGACTTGCTTTGTGAAGGAACTGTCTATCATCAGCGCCCCGACACCATGAGCTACCAAATCTCCCGCGATGGCAAAGAGCTGGGCACCTTCACAGAAGCGGAGGTGCTTGAAGGCGTAGAGGACGGCAGCATCCTGCCCACCGATCATTTGTGGACCGATGGCATGGAGGACTGGGTGTTGGTGGAGACCTTGATTGAAGAGGATGAGGACGAGGAAGTCACGCCTGGGGCTTCCGATGAGGGCGTCGACTTGCCCGAGCTTCCAACACGGCTAGAGCCGGCACCCGCATCGCCACCCACGCGGAAGTTTACCAAGGTCGTCGTGCCCGTGGTTAGTCCGGTCAGCGCGTCTGCAGCGGCCCCAGCACCGCCGAAGGTCATCGTTGTAGCGCCTTCCGCTGCGCCGCCCCAGCCACAGTATGTGTCGGTGCCGCCGTCGATCATGCCGGGGCAATACGGAGTCGCGGGCGAGGCGACGGCGAGCTTGGTATTTGGGATCTTGAGCCTGCTGTGCCTGTGCTTTACCGCGCTGCCTGCGGTGGTCTATGGGCACTTGGCGCTCAGTCGCATTCGTCGCTCGGGGCGTGCGTATGGGGGTGAAGGCTTGGCCATTGCCGGGATGGTCCTGGGTTACTTCTTCATCGTCATCAGCATCGTCATGGCGGTGTCGTATAGTGTGATCGCCTCCGTCTTCGCCCCGCTGATTGAGCAGGCGGTGCAGAAGGGCGGCTGATCCGCGAATGACTGGAGCAGAAGGATAGACAAAGCGCGTGCGACCCGTTACACCTCGCCCCGCTAACACTACATTCTACTCATGAAGTCATTCATCACCGCATTCACTCTGCTCGCTGTGGCAGGCTTAGCCACCGCCGAGGACAAGCAACTTTTCAACGGCAAGGATCTCACCGGCTGGGAAGGCAACATGGATCTCTGGTCCGTGAAGGATGGGCTCCTGACGGGCACCACGCCTGCTGACCCTGCGAACCCCGCTAAGTCCACGCTGAAGCACAACACCTTCCTGATCTGGCGCGGCGGTGTGGTGGGCGACTTCGAGATGACCTTCAAGTATCGCATTGTCGCCGGGAACAGCGGCGTGCAGTATCGCAGCAAGGAACTGCCAAAGGGCGAGATGGGGCCGATCATCAGCGGCTACCAAGCCGACTTCGAAGCAGGCAAGACCTACTCCGGCATCCTTTATGAAGAAAAAGCCCGCGGCATCCTGGCGCTGCGTGGTCAGAAGGTCGTCATCAAGGAAGGGGACAAGGTCACCACTGGCAAGGACGGCAAGGAGAAGAAGGCCCCCAACATCGAAGTGACAGGCACTGTCGGCGAGTCGGATGCGATCCAAGCCGCGATCAAGGCCGAGGACTGGAACGACTACAAGATTGTGGCCAAGGGCGGTCATTTGCAGCATTTCATCAATGGGATGCAAACGGTCGATGTGACCGATGAAACTGCCGTGGGTGCCAAGGAAGGCCTGCTGGCCCTCCAGATCCATGCAGGTCCGCCGATGGTGGTGCAGTTCAAGGAAATGGTGCTGAAGGACGCGAAGTAAGATCCGCCATTTCAACTTTTCTGACGCTGTGGCATGAGCTCATGCCACAGCGTTTTCTTTTGCACCCAGGTCGGCAGAAGCTTTGACCCCGCGCGGCTTTTGCGAGATACTTCGGTTCATGCAAGTCCTGTGGTTCATCCAAGTCGTCCGTGTCCTGTTCATGGCGCTGTGCCTCTACATTGGCGTGGTCGTGTCGCCGGGGTTTGGGGGCAGCAAGCTCACAGGTGCCATAGGGGGCATCGCGTTTGGTGGGTTCTTGGTGCTGCTGGACAGTGCGCTGGGGCGCGTCAGTGTGCGGCACTTTTCGCACGCTGTGTTTGGATTGTTAGCCGGGTTGTTCGGTGCCTTCTTGATCACCCGCGTGGGCTTGCTGCAAATGGGCTGGCTGACCTCGTTGCCCGATGGCGAGACCATTCGCAATGCCATCGAGCTGGTGGTCTTCCTCGCCTTGGGCTTTCTCGGTGTCACGCTCGCCGTGCGCAGCGATCGCGACCAGTTCGCCATGCTGATTCCGTATGTGCGCTTCCGTCGCGATGCTTCGGAAGGCGAACCGCTGCTGCTGGACACGAACATCGTCATCGACGGTCGCATCCCCAAGCTCTGCGAAACGGGCTTCCTCACAGGCACCATGGTGATCCCGCGTTTGGTGCTGGATGAACTGCAGCGGCTGG
>CAXNNN010000240.1:0-5909 GCA_964203095.1 Verrucomicrobiaceae bacterium
TCTGGGGCGGTGAATTCGGCCGTACGCCGCATTCACAAGGCGACGATGGTCGCGACCACAATCACAAAGGCTTCTCACTATGGATGGCCGGTGGCGGCGTGAAGGGCGGCATGAACTTTGGCAGGACCGATGACTACGGCTATGAGGCGGTGCAGGACCGGATGCACATCCACGACTGGCACGCGACGGTGCTGCACCTGATGGGCTTGGACCATGAGCGTCTGACCTTCAAGTATGCAGGCCGCGACTTCCGCCTGACGGATGTGTATGGTTCGGTGGCGAAGGAGATCATCGCGTAGCTCGCCTCGACCGCTGCGCGGAGACACTACGCGTTGAGCATCTTCACGAAGTCTTTGCTCACGTTCGCATACCCGGGGTAGCGCTGACGCTGTGCTTCATCCGGCAGGTAGCGCCAGTGCTTATACATCCACATCCACAGATCAGGTCGCGCGCGGATCTCCTTCTCGAAGAGATCCCAGCACTGCTGCGCGACGACTTGCGGTGGCGTGTCCGCAGCAGGCGAGAAGCGAGGCAGCAGCTTCACCTGATAACGGCCATCTTCCAGGGGCAGGCAGAGCGCAGGCTGGATGGGCAGCTTCAGCCGCTGAGCGAGCAAAACATGCAGCGTGGTCACGCAGGTCTTCATGCAGAAGCACTCGATCACCGATGCAGCGCGTCCCGGCTTCACATTCAGGTCGGTGAGGAAGCCCGCATTACTGCCGCGTGCGAGCGCCTTGGTCAGGCGCAGCATGGCGGACTGCTGTGGGATGACATCGTGTCCTGAGGTCTCGCGTGCTTGAGTGAAAATGTCAGTCAGCGCCGGGTTCTTGAAATTCTGTGCGACGATGGTGTAGCGCATCCCGAGGTAACCCCACACAAGGCTCGACATCTCGAAATTGCCGAAGTGCGGTGTCACCCATACTGCACCGCCGGCTTTTGCGCGGTCAAGCGCATCAGGCTCGGCAAGATCGAAGACGAAGTGCCGCTGCCAATCATCGCGCTGGATGGTGCTGCACCAGAACAGATCGCCAAAAGTGCGCGCGAAATTTTGATAGGTGAGCAGCACGACACGATGCCGCTGTGCCCAAGACAAGGCAGGCAGAGCCACACGCAAATTCTCCAACGCAGTGCATCGGCCACGCGCATCAGCCGCATAAGCTAGCGTCCCCACGACACGGGTGAACGCCAGCCCGGCATGACGCGGAAGAGTCCTCATCAGCCATGCAAGCAATTTCACCGCACGGGTCTCAACGAAATATCGAATCTTCTTCACAGAGGGCGTTTGAGTCTTGGGAAAACGGGCTATGGTTACCCATGGCTGTTCCCACGCTCACCGCGATACTCAAGAAGATTTTGAAGCAACCCACGGCACCGTTCCACGAATACTTCGTGCGCAATGAGATCGAGGCGCTGCTCAAGGAGTGCCCCAATGTGAAGCTGAAGCGGGATAAGTTTGGCAATCTGCTGGCCACCTACAAGCTGGGCAAGAAGCGCAGCTCGCCCACTTGGGTGTTAGCCTCGCACATGGATCATCCAGCCTTCGTCAAGAAGCCGGGGAGCACGACCGAGGAGTGGGAATTCCTGGGTGGTGTGGCCAAGCCAGTGGTCGAGGAAGGTATCAAAAAGGGTCTACGTAAGGCGCACAAGAATGGCCAGTTCGCCACCTGGAATTTCCCGGTAGTGATCATGGACGGCAAGATCGAAGGCACAGCCTGTGATGACTTGGTAGGATGTGCAGCCATCATCGCGACCTTCTGGGAGCTAGCTCGCTTGAATCTGGAAACCACCGTCCATGCTGCCTTCACACGTGCTGAAGAGGTGGGTTGGCTCGGCGCTTGGCACCTGGGCAACAACTGGCCCTTTGGCGATGGCAGCGTCTTCCTCTCGCTCGAAACCAGCCGCCCGGTCAATGGCGCAGACTTCAACGAAGGACCCATCGTCCGGGTCGGCGACCGCCTCTCAGTCTTTGATTCAGAAGCGGTCGCCGTGCTCATGCGCACTGCGTCTGAGCAAGGCATTCGCGTGCAACGTTGTCTACTCGACAAGGGGGCATGCGAAGCCACCGCCATGCAGGCCCTGGGCCAGCGAAGCGTCGGTATCTCGGTGCCGCTGGGCAATTATCACAATACGACGGACAACGGCAAGATCGCGCCAGAGTATGTGATGATGGACGATGTGAAAGCGACCGTGCGTCTCTTGACAGCGCTGGTCGGCACCAAGCACGACGGCATTGGCGAGCGTAGCATCCGCGAACGTGTGGCTATCCGCACGAAGGACTACGCAGCACACTACGAGATCGGCACCAAGCTGATGGCGTAGCAATGCAGGCCATGCACCGCGCAGTCGGCGCACCGCCGACTGCCACACGCGGGCCGGTTGTGCCCCCGTTGGCACCACTACTTCGGCACCACACGCACCACGAACGGATCACGGAAGAACTGCTTCGAGACACGCTTCACCGCACTGGCATCCACATTGTCGATGATGCCCGGCAGTTTTTCGAAGTGCTCGTAGCCGAGGCCATTGAGTTCATCCCAGCTCAACGAGTCCGCTAGGGCACCATTGCCCTGCTGGGCACGCAGCCAGTTAGAGCGCCACGTGGTCTTGGCACGGTCCAACTCGTCGGCTTGCAGGCCACGCTTCGCCAGATCGGCGATCTGCAACTGCATCTCCTTCTGGGCGAGATCCAGTTTGGCCGGATCAGTGCCAACATAGAAATAAAAGGCCCCCGCCCCGTAAGCCATGAAGCTCTGCGTGCCCACGTAGTAGGCTAGGCCTAGCTCTTCACGAATGCGATTGAACAAGCGGCTGCCCATGTCGCTGCACGCCTCGTCGATCATGCTCAGCACATAGCTATCGGTGCTATGCAAGCCGACGGTACGGAACCCAACGACCAGGATCGCCTGCTCCTTGTCCATCTTCAGGTCCCAGGTCCCAGGCTTGCCATGATGAGGCAGCGCGCGCTGATCGGCGAAGTGACGCTGCCCCGCCGGCAGTTTGCCCAGCGTGGTTTCAATGTGCCGACGAACCTTGACCGTGTCGACATCGCCGAAGACCGCGACAATGCCATTCTGTCCCGCCACATGATCACGCAAAAGCGCGCGGCTATCCCCAATCTTGAGACTGCTGACACTGGCTTCACTGCCCAACGCCGTGCGATGGAAGGGCGTGCGGGCAAAAATTTCCTTGCGTGCCTTGCGCAGAGCGCAGGTCAATGGGTCCTCGAGCTCCTCCCGAATGCTGGCGATCTGCCGCTTCTTCACCAAGGCAAGCTGGCTAGCGGGCAGCGTGGCATTGCGGATGACATCGGCAATCACGTCCAGCGCGAGACCTTCGTCGCCTTTCATCACGTCGGAGGCAACCCAGAGGCGATGGGCATCGCCGTGTGCATGAAGACTGCCGCCGCGCTTCTCCATCACGTTGGCCAATTCATCAATCGTGCGCGAGCGCGTGCCCTTCAGCAGCATCTGTGCAGTGACTTGGGTCACACCTGCATTCTGGTCAGTCTCGCCCAACACTCCTGCCAAGAAGCCGGCTCGGAGGGAGATCAAGGGCAAGCGTGGATTGTGACCAATGAGCACCGTGAGGCCATTGCGCAGCGTCAGCCTCTCGACCTCATCGCGCTTCTTCACCACGCGGGCAAGTTTGCTAGGCTTCGTCTTTTGCTCCTGCGGCTCCACGATGACTAGGTTCGACACGCCGGGAAGCAAGTAAGCGCAGGCCACGCGCAGAATGTCACGCGGCAGCAGAGAGCGAATCGCCTCCAGATACAGGCACGAATAGTCGAGACTGTGCGCGTTCAGCCAACCGTTGCCCAGGCTGCTGGCTTGACCACGCGTGGTCGTGAGAGTGCGCAACTGTCCCGCCACGGTGCTGCGGACTGCTTTGTCCAGTTCAGCGACCGTCGGCCCTTTGGCCTGCATCTGGGCGACCACTTGTTTGAGGCCTTCAATGGTCGCGTCGGTGTCTTCAGGATTGCAATCCGCGTCCACACTGAACAAGCCACACTCAGCGGAAGACCAGGCACCGGCCCAGACAGAATGCGCAAGGCCACGCTTGTCGCGCAGCTCTTGATACAGGCGCGAGCTACGACCACTGCCCAGCAGGAAGGCGAGCACATCCAACGCAGGCTTGTCAGGATCGGCATCGCCCGGAATCGGCCACCCCAGGCTGATGCGGGTGAGGTCGGTGGCGAACTTGATGCGGTGCTCGCGGGCTCCGCGCTGCGGCGGCTCCTTGGGCTGCATGACAGGCGCATACGGCTGGCGCTGCCAAGCACCGAAGTGCTTCTTCGCTAGCACCAAAACTTCCTCACGAGACACCGCACCCGTGACGACGAGGAAGCAGTTGTTTGGGGAGTAGTGCCTGCGCACAAAGGCCAGTAGATCCGAATGCGCGACCTGATCGAAGACCTCTCGATGACCAATGATGGGATGTCTCAGAGGATGCACGCGGAAGGCGGTGGCTTGCATCAGGTGCTGCCCCGCGCTACCAGGATCATCCAGGTCCATCGCCATCTCACGGCGAATGACATCCTTCTCGCGCGTGAGTTCATCTACGTCAAACTTCGACCTCATGGCCATGTCCGCCAGGATGTCCATGTAGCCTTCTGTGTGGTCCGCGACTCCATCAATCCAATACACCGTGCGGTTAAAGGACGTATAGGCATTCACATATCCACCCAGCGCCTGGATGGACTGCGAGAGCTGCTGCGCCGTGCGCGTGGCGGTGCCTTTAAACATCATGTGCTCGGTCAAGTGCGCGAGCCCGGCCCCGGTCCAGGCTTCCTCATGCAAGCTACCCGCCCGAACCCAGAGCTGCACACTCACCAAGGGATGTGCATGATCCTCCTGCACAATGATCTCCAACCCATTATCGAGGGAGTGAGTGGTGGCGTTGTTAGCGATGGAAAGGGAACGGGTTTTGCTGGGCATGAAGGCGAAGGGCGAAGAACGAAAGCGCCGATTTCTGAGGCGGCTGGCACACAGATCCAAGGGCGAATGAAGAGGGGCTGAGTCGATAGCTGCTAGAGTTGGGCAGAGCGAGGGGAAATCCAAAAGCTTGAGCCCCGCAGTCTAACTCTTTGCTACGGGCCCCCAGCTCTCGGCGTCACACGCGCTGGCTCACCGGCAAGAAAGGCGTCGTGAAGGCTTCCTCAAAAGTGTAGCCATGGTCGAAGTCTTCCAGCGAGTCACCGTCACTCTTGCCGAAGTAGCTAACGTTGATCAGGTTGTAAACGATGTTGCCCACGTCGAGCCCGCGATTCAGCCCCCACTGTTGCAAGATGGTCAGCGCCATCGGCCCATACTCCTTCAGGGCATGATCACGCACACCTTCCAGTAGCTGCTGACCACTGACATGCTGCGCGTCGTCCCCGGCACAGTATTTTTTCACCGCCAAATGCAGGGCGTTGCGCACGAAATCATACGCCCCCGGCTGGTAACGAGGGTCGTGCTGGGTGGCAAGCTCTACGGCTTCCTCAAAGGAGATATCAGACATTCGCGGGAGAAGTAACGGACAACCAGAGTAGGCGGATGCTATCGTAGGTCAATCCAGCGAACGAACCGTTTTCTTTCTGCTCGCATGAACAGTGGCAACAATGAAAGTGGGAAGTGGAATGTCGAAAGTGGGAAGTATTGCCTGGTCGTCAGCTACCTTTCCAACTTCCAACTTCCAACTTCCAACTTACCTCTTCACCGATTTGAACTCACGCGTCAGGTTGGTCAGCGAGTCCTCCACGCCCATGCGCTCCAGGCTGCTCGCCCCGACGAACCCATCAGCGGTGGTCTTGCTCAGGATGTATTCCACATCCTTCGGTGTATTGATCGGGCCGCCATGGGTGAGAGTGAAGACATCCTTCCGCACGCTCTTGGCGGCATCGATGATGTCCTGTGACACCTTCACCGTAT
>CAXNNN010000241.1:0-5903 GCA_964203095.1 Verrucomicrobiaceae bacterium
TAGCTGGCTTGGTCATGGGCCGAGGCCTTGGCTTGATCGGCAATCTGATCGTCGGCATCCTCGGTGGCTATGTCGGTAGCTGGCTGCTGCCCAAGGTGGGCGTGAGCTTTGGCAGTGACTTGACGGGCAACATCATCACCTCAGCCATCGGTGCCCTGGTGCTGCTCTTTGTCATCGGCTTGATCCGGCCGAAGTGATAGTGCTGGCGCTGAGCGTAACTTTCCCAACTTGGTGCTTGATCGAATGTGAGCACTTGCCATTAATGGCGGCTCTCCAAAACATCTGCGGGCTGTAGTTCAGCCTGGTAGAACGCTTGCATGGGGTGCAAGAGGTCGTGAGTTCGAATCTCGCCAGCCCGACCAGATGTTTGATGACGCCCAATGAAATGGGCGTTTCCCCGCCGAGATCAACTACGGCTGAGCAAGACCTCGAAGCCGAAGATCTCGCGGAAGAGATCACACTTGGAGTGGATCGCTAGTTGCTCAATGGTCGTGTCTTCCACGCCGGGTGTCAGAAGGGACAGACGGTCGCCTTTGGGGCGCAGGTGGATGGTCTTGATGCGCTGCGAGTGGCTGCGGTCCAGGCAGTCGGCGATGCGTAAAATGGCAGCGAGCTTGAAGACGACCATGCGCTCCTCGCGGCTGAGTTCGGAGAAGTGCGGGTGGTTGCTCTCCGGGTTGTAGCGGCGGTGGTAGCGGGCGAGTAGGGCGACGATGATACGGTCCTCGGTGCTGATGCCGAACAGCTCCGTGTTGAGGATCAGATACATGCTGTGCTTGTGATGCTCGCGCGCATTCACGAACATGCCCACCTCATGCAGGATGGCGGCGACGCGGAGGAGCAGTTCATGCTTGGGCTCCAGGTTGTGCAGATGGCGCAGCTCGCGGAAGATCTGCTGCGCGAACATGGCCACGTGCTCGGCATGCCGGTGGTCAGTCTTGTATTTCTTGGCCAGCTCTTGCGCGCTGGAGATGATCTCCTCCTGGAAGGTAGCGCTCAGCGCGCTGTCGCTCATGAGGTCGAGCATGAGATCGCGTTGGAAGTCGCGCGCGGGCACATGGATGAACTCATCCCCAAACCGGCGCGCGAGCGCGAGGTTCGTTTGCAGCGCGGGCACGATGCCTTCGCTGCCGGTGTAGTGCACGTGCAGCTGACGCACAAGCTGATCGGGCGTGAGCAGCGAGAGCTTCTCGGTGAACTTGGAGAGCTGCAACTCGGACACGGTACAGGCTCCGTTTTTGGCAGCGACGATGTGCGGGGCCACGCTCTGGATCTCGGCCCCGATAGCGACGTGATACTCGATCTTCACGCCAGAGAAGTCCTGCGCTAGGTGGTCGACCACGCCTTTGATCTGCTCCTCCAGGTGCGCGAGCTGGTTGGGGTTGTCCGTCTCCTCCATGGCCGTGACGGCCTCGCGGGCGCGGAAGATGCCCAGGCGATAGCTAGTGTAGGCGGCGATGCGGCCCTTTTTGAAATACAAGGCGCGCGTGTTGCCGGGGCCGATGTGGGAGAACATGGTGTGCCCCTCGGCCAGGTCGGGGCTCTGCGTCAGCAGACGCACGGCGGCGAGGTAGATGAGGCGCGTCATTTCACCTTCATCGAGCAGGCTGACCTCGCAGCCGGAGCTGACTTGTAGACGGTTGAGGAAGACCTCGGGGTTAGTGGCTTCGCTGAGAATGTTGGTCGTGTAAAGCCGCACGCGAGAGGTGGGGATGCCATACTCCCGCACGCTCTTCATGAAGTCGCGCAGGATGGCCGCGGCCTGCTCCATGGTGGAGCGTGCGACGGTGCCCGTGCGGAAGATGTCCCGAGCGGCAGGTAGCGGTTTGTCCAGATGCTCCAGGGCTGACATGCTGCCGTCGCGCGCACGATTGGCAATGATGAGCGCCATGGATGACGCGCCCATGTAAATCAGCGCGACTTCGTTGCCAGTGATCGGAGTTTTGAAGCTTTCAGCAGCGGGGTCCATCGAGAAAGTCGGAAGTCGAAAGTGGAAAGTCGGAAGTAGGCAACCAATGAGTAACGACTGTCATCCTCACTTCGCCCCGAACTCGCGCAGATAGGCGACGGAGCCGACAGCGACGGCATTGCCACCGAGCTTGGCGAAGGAATACTTCAGGCCCTTGGCGAGCTCGGGCATGGAGTAGCGCGCGACTTCTTCCTTCAATAGATTCAGATACAAGCCGGGCAACTCCTCGACCAAGCCACCGCCGAGGGTGATGTGGTCAGGCGCAAAAAGATTGACCACCGTGCTGACGCCCATGCCGAGGTAGCGGATGGAATTGCGCAGCATGACGATGGTGGCCTCGTCACCCTCTTTGAACGAGGAGGCGATGGCCTTGCTCTTGATGTCGCGCAGGATGCCACCGCTGCGGCGATGAAGCTCCGGAGATTGACCTCGGTAGCTGGCAACGCTGCCGGTGGAGGCGAGGGCGAGGCGGCTGGTCAGATCTTCCAAGGTGGTGACGCCGAATTCATTGCTAAGCAAGTGCGTGCCTGGGAAGCAAATGTTGCCCAGTTCCATAGCGGAGATGCTCTTGCCCATGATGATCTGGCCGTTGTAGACGAAGCCCGCTCCCAGACCTGTGCCGGGGAAGACACCGAGCACGGAGCGCGCGCCTTTCGCCGCCCCGAGCTTGAACTCGCCATACGTGCCTGCATCGACGTCATTGAGCACGGCAACGGGGCACTTGAACTCGGTCTGCAACTGCCTACGCAGGGGCACATTGACCCAGCCAAGGTTGGGGGCGCTGAGCAGAATGCCTTTGGCAGGATTCACCAGCCCTGGGCAGCCAATGCCGATGCCCTGGATGCCTGCTGGATCGTAGTTCGCCGTGCTGATCGCTTCCTTGATCGCCGCGCTGATTTTCTTCTTTCCCTTCGCCACGCCATCGCTGCCATTGGTCGACTTCTTCGCGGTGGCGATGACTTTGTAGTCCTCGTCCAGCACGCAGGCCAGCATCTTAGTGCCGCCCAGATCAAAGCCGATCCAGAACTTCTTCTTCAATGGACGAGCCGGGGCGCGCGTGGATTTTCTTTTGGCCATGGGCGGGAGATGGGAATGGTATGCCACGACACAACCGCTTGCCAAAAGGGCAAGTGACAAAATGGGGGGCGGGCTAGAACATGCGCTTAGCCTCACTGATGCGCTTGCGCCAGTAGTAGGGGTGGCGGTTGCCGTGGGCTATCGCCAGGATTACGGGCACGTCCCGCCAGATCATGTAAGCGATGGAATAAGCACCAAATCGTGGTGTCAGATTGACTCTTCGCGTGGGTGGTAGGCGGTTGCTGAAGCGTGTGGGGCTATCAATTATCTCACGCAGATACTTGAAAAACGTCGCCTCGAACGATGTCGCCAACAGAGCATCAATTTCCAAGTAATACTCAAACGCTTCGTCAAACTCGGCCTGGGCTTCAGGATGAACGTGGAATCCCTTCATACGTGCGCTGATCGGCTGAGCCCATGCTTTGCATAAAGCCGATCGACATGACGATTAAACTCTTCCCCTGAGATTAGCTCGACGCGCCCTTCCTCGACATCCTTCACGCGCTCAGCGATCTCCGCCTGCCACGCAGCTTCAACGGAGGTGTCGTCGTCACCATCGGGCGAGGGCATGACATACTCGTTTTGCAGGTCGCGCAGCAGCAGCTCGACCTCGGCTTGGTCCAGGCTGCGAATGTCTTGCTTGATGCGTTCCAAGGTGGCTGACATGACCCGAGACTACCTTGTGGCCATCGGCTTGTCCAGCGGCTCAATCCCTGCCCATCCACTCGCGGATCGCCCGCAGGTCCTTCTTGGTGGGGCGCATGAGGGTGTCGTGCGGGCGTGGGGTGACGAGGGCACGCTCGCGGCCGATCTCGGCGGCTTTTTGGTAGTTCTCGGGCGGCGTTAGGTCCTCGTAGAACTGCTTCACCAAGGGCGCACCGAGACGCAGGGGCGGCAGCGCCAGCACGCGGACGGTCATCTTCAAATCACCGCGCTCGACTTGAAGCACATCACCGGGTTTCAGTGCGCGCGCAGGCTTGATGGCCTGGCCTTCGATCTTCACGTTGCTGCGGTCGCAGGCCTGGGTGGCGAGCGTGCGCGTCTTGAAGAGGCGCACGTGGTGCAGGTATTTGTCAGCGCGCAGGGTGATCAGCGGTTCAGGCATCGGCTTCAGAATCAACGGTGAATGGTGCCGTTTCTTGGGACGTGTTTGCGATCAGGGAGCTGCGGCAGAGTTCGGCATACTTGCCCCCGGCGTCGATCAACTGATCGTGCGTGCCTTGCTCAATAATCTGGCCATGATCGAGGACGTAGATGCGGTCCGCATTGCGCACGGTGCTGAGGCGATGCGCGATGACGAAGCTGGTGCGCTGCTGCATGAGGCGTTCCAGGGCTTCTTGAATGAGGCGTTCGGTTTCGGTGTCGACGCTGGCGGTGGCTTCATCCAGGAGGAGCACGGGCGGGTTGCGCAGCAGGGCGCGGGCGATGCTGATGCGCTGCTTCTCACCGACGCTGAGCTTGATGCCGCGCTCGCCCACATGAGTGTCCAACTGCTGCGGCAGTCGCTGCACGAACTCGATGGCATTGGCCGACCGCAGGGCGGCCCAGAGTTCGTCATCGGTGGCATCGCGTTTGCCGATGATCAGGTTGTCACGCACGCTTCCGTTAAACAAGAAGCTCTCCTGAGTGACGTAGCCGATGTGCTTGCGCAGACTGGACTTGCTGATGCTTTTCACCGGCGTGCCGTCGATGGTCACCTCGCCCTCATCGTATTCATAGAAGCGGGTGAGGAGGTTGATGATGGTCGATTTGCCTGCGCCTGTGGGGCCGACGAGCGCGATGGTTTGCCCCGGTTGGGCGTCGATGCTGATGCCGTGCACGGTGGGCAGCTTGCCGCTGTAGCTGAAGCCGACGTTGTCATAGCGGATGTGGCCGCGCACGCTGGTCAAGGTGCTGCCGTCGTCGATGCCGTGCTCCTCTTCGGAGTCGAGAATGTCGAACACACGCTCGCCTGCGGCACGTCCGCCTTGGATCAGTTGGTTCAGGCTATGCAATTGCTCGATGGGTTCATAGAAGTAGCGCACGAGGATGAGGAAGGCGACGAGGTCGCCCTTGCCAATGCGGCTTTCCATGAGGGCGTGCGCGCCGACCCAAAGGACGATGATGGTGCCGAGGTCCTTGAAGAAGCTCATGCTCGGGCGGTAAATGGACCAGACCTTCATCAGGTGCAGGGAGGCATCGCGCAGCTTGCTGGAGCCTGCGTTGAACCGCGCATGTTCTTCCTGCTCCATGGCGTAGGCTTTGATCTGTCTCATGCCGGAGACGTTGTCATGCAGCAGCGAGTTCAAGCCGCTGCTGGCCTTCCGCACGCTGCGGTGACGATCTCGGGCACTCTTGGTGTAGAGCACGGCTCCAAGCGCTAGGAAAGGAATGGGGATGAGCGCGCTCAGTGCGAGCGACACATCGGCCTGCATCATGAACACGAGCACGACGACGATCTGCAAGATGGCGATCAGCCCCTGCTCAACGCCGTCAATGAGCACGCGCTCCACGGCAGGGATGTCCTCCGACACCGTGGTCATGATATCGCCCGTGGGGCGATTGTCGAACCAGCGTAGGGGCAGCCGTTGTAGCCGCTCGTAGAGGTCGCTGCGCAGGTCGTAGATCACCTTTTGTTCGAAGGTGTTGTTCAACCGGATGCGCAGAGAGTTGAACACATTCTGCACGAAGTAGGCACCCAGAGCGAGCAGGCAGACCTGGGTGAGCCGATGCCACTGCTCTTGCGGCACGATGACATCAATCACCTCGCGCGTGACGGCGGGAAAGACCACGACCATGAGCGTGCCGCCAATGGCGCAGGCGAGTTGGGCAAGGGCCATGCCAGGATAGCGGCGCAGGTAGGCGAAGACACGGAGGA
>CAXNNN010000242.1:0-5892 GCA_964203095.1 Verrucomicrobiaceae bacterium
AACGGTGAAAAAGAAGCCCTAACCCCGATGGACACAGTTGCTTCCGTGACGGACACAGTTGCGTCAGGCACCCCAAACAGCCGATTCCTGGCAGCTAGCAAGGCCCCAGCCCCCCAACAAGGCAACTCGCGTCCAGACAAAGACATGGACCTCACCAAGCTGGACACGCCCGCGCTGGTGAAGCTGCTGGAGCACCCGAATAGCTGGATGCGGCGGAAAGCGCGGCGGGTGCTCGTGGAGAAAAAAGACGCAGCCTCGGAAGCTTTGATTTGGGACCTCGTGGCCAAGGACCCAGCCAACCTGGACCCGCTGTGGACGCTGCTGGATGCAAGAATGCTGGATGAAAAGAAGCGGAAAGTGCTCTCGGACAAAACAAGCCCCGTCGCTCATCGGCTCTGGGCTGCGCGTGCTGTCGGCGAGCTGGGACGGAACTACGAAGCAGGGTTGGACGAAAAGATTCAGGAGCTGTTGAAGAGGGCCGACGCCTCCAAGAATGAAGCGGTCGCCGAAAGGATGCGCAAGTCAGTGCTCATGCAAAAGCAGATCGGGCATCGTGGCCTGATGCTGAGTTTGTATGTCGCCGCACTGGACAGCGAAGCCAGTGTCAGGGCGGCGAGTGCCCTGGCTATGCGGCAGCTTTTAGTGCGTCAGCTGACCGTCAGTGAGACGCTCGCCACCACCGTTGCCACAGACGCCATAGTAACTCCGATGCTGGCCGGGTTGGCAGAGAGTCCCGATTCTTCGGGCGCTTTTGTTGTCTGGATGGCGCTCGAGCCTTTGCTCGTGGCGCAGCCCTCAGGCGTGCTTGCCCAAATGGCTCCCTTTGCCAAAAAGGCCAACGCCCCCATCCGAACCGTCACCCACAAATCCATGCGTCGCCTGTGTGACACACGCGATGCGAAGAACCTGGACCTCGCGCTCGACTTCCTGACGAAGATCAAGGCGCATGACGTGTTGCTGGCTCATGCGCTGGACGGCATCGAGAAAGGCCAGGAGGGTGGCATTATCAAGCCGACGAAGGATTTCTCGGCCTTGTTCGCGGAGTTCATGGCCAGCACGAATGCGGACGTGCAGAAGCACGCGCAGAACCTCGCGACGTTGTGGGGTGATGAGGCGGCGATTGGTCGCATCGTGGCCAGCTTGGTCGAGCCGAAGACGCCGGTGGCCCAGCGCATCACCGCAGTGCAGACGCTGCGCAAGGTGAAGAGCGCGGCGGTGACGGCGGCCTTTGTGAAAGTGCTCAGCACAGCCGATCAGCAGCCTAGCGCGTTGGTCGTCGAAGTTATCCGGGCCTCCGCCGATGCGGGGGGCGATGCTTTCATCGAGCCGCTGACACAGCTTGCCGCCTCGAAGGATTACGGCACGCAATTGGCTGCGTTCGGTGCCTTGTCGAATCGCGAGTCCTAGACCTATGCGATGCTGGACGCCATCGCGGCGAAGAAGATCAGCGC
Organism: Verrucomicrobiaceae bacterium; assembly: GCA_964203095.1. GTDB lineage: Bacteria > Verrucomicrobiota > Verrucomicrobiia > Verrucomicrobiales > Verrucomicrobiaceae > JAEUHN01. The sequence goes on from CAXNNN010000242.1 coordinate 1,452, forward strand.
CGTCGGTTTCCCCGCCTCGGTGCGGCGGCAGCTCGCCACCAGCAAGGACAAGGGCATCCGCGATCATGCCTTCAAAGTTCTCGGCGCGTGGAAGGACAGCAGCGACGACATGAAGGCCCTCATCGCCGCGAAGAAAGCCGCCTGTCTCACGGGCGAGCCGGACATCGCCGCTGGCAAGATCTTGTTCCAGACCACCTGCATGGTCTGCCACGTCTTCCACGGCGGCGGGCAGAAAGTCGGACCAGACTTGATCGGCAGCGGCCGCAGCAATTTGGACGCGATCTTGGCCAACGTGATCGACCCGAACCAAATCATCGGCAACGGCTACGAGAACTTCTCGCTGAGCACCAAGGATAATCGCACGCTGATGGGCCGCGTGCTGGAGGACACGCCCAGCCATGTGAAGCTGCAAGCCATCGGTGGAGCCGAGACCGTGGTGCCGCGCGACCAGATTGCGAAGTTGGAGAACACGCATCAATCGCTGATGCCCATGGGCTTCGGCGGGCTGCCGGACAACATGTTCCGCGACCTGATCTGGTATGTGCTCGCGCCGCCGGAGGAAGGCCCGCTGACACCGGATAAAAAGCAACTCCTCAGCACCAGCATCGACGCCGCCCCCGCGAAGCCGAAGGGCAACAGCACCCGCGCCATCGACTGGGAAAGCGTGAGCCTGTGGAACCCCAAGTGGAAGGTGAGTGCCCCCGACTTCGAGCGCACCCCGATGAAGCTCGCCGACTACCACGGCCGCTCGAACGTGCTGCTCATGCATCCCTTCCCCGACAAGAAAACGCCGACCTCGCTGGAGCAAAAGCTGGTCATTGATCCGGCCAAGCCGAAGCTGAAAGTCAGCGTGGCTGCCGATGATCGCGGCGACTGGAAGCTGGCCGTGCGCGTCAATGGCGAGGTGATCAAAGAGCAGGCCATCGACCACGAGAAGCCGCGCTGGAAAGACTTGGTCTTCGACCTGTCGAACTTCGCTGGCAAGGAAGCTACCGTGCGCCTGGAAGGCCACGGCACTGGCTGGTCCTGGGAGTTTGGCTACTGGCAGGACGTGCGCTGGGAGTAACTCAGCGCTGCCTCCGTGTGACAAAATGTCCCCCAGCACTCTGCGCCCAGCGCTGCCCAGCACTCGCAACCAGCCTGGCGCAGGGTGGCAGCGCCAAGGACTGTCGCCGAGGCGAGTCGTCCCAACGCGGGCGGCTACGACTTCATCTACTGCACCGGTTTGTTCGACTCCTTCAGCGACCGCGTCTGCCGCCGCCTGACACAGACCATGTATCACATGCTCGCCCCTGGCGGCCGCCTGGTGCTGTGCAACTTCACGCCGACGAACCCGATTCGCCAGTTCATGCAGTATGTGCTGGACTGGAATCTGACCCACCGAACGGATGCTGAAATGCAGGCCATGGTGCCCGCTGGAGCCCAGAGCACTTCATCCCCGTCACCCGCAGGCGTGGAGACCTATCTGCATACCGACAAAGCGTAGGCCAAAGAAAAAAACGCATTTTTTCACAGAAAGTTTGTTACAGCCGCGCGGAATTTGGGTATCACATCTATGGAACCCCACTCTCCCATGAGTAGAATCTTCAGCTTCCTTATCATTGTCGGTGGCCTCGTTGGCTGCTATTTCCTCTACCAAGACTACGCCACGAAAACCAAGGAGAAGCGCAACACTGCGTCCGAGGAAATCGCGCGGCTCATTGACATCCAGTGCCGACAGGAGGTGACGACCGAAGCCGAGGACGCCAGCTTCGTGAGCCAGGGCAACCTGTTCCGCATCATGGCCTACCTCCGGCATGCCGAGGAAAATAACTACTCTGTGGCCGACACCCTGCGCAAGGCCGTGGAAGCGACCAGCGCGCGGCCTGGTGAAGGCCGCATGATCGCCGACATGCTGAGCGAGAACTACCGCGTGCTCAAGCAGCTGGACGTGTTCTACGAATTGGGCAACCTGCTCAAGATGGAGCGCGGTCAGCCGCCGGTCGCCAAGGCCGCTGAGTGGGAGGATGAAGAGGTCGTTGTGGGCTACGTGCTCTGTCCCCTTCACGCTCCCGAGGCATCTTATTCGCTGGCGAACCTGATGCTGCTGCCCGAAAGCGCCCGCAACATGCAAACCGATGCGCTGGTGAACTTTGGCCCTGAGATCGCGAAGAAGTGGATGGTCGAGCGCGTCATCTCGCCCGACTCGTATCAGCTCATCTTGGACCAGTTGCTGGATAAGACGAAGATCAACTACTGAGCCAGCTTCACCGCCCGCAAGGCCAGAAACACCGGGAATTCCTCCGCCGCGCGGTGCTCGCCGCGACTGCGGCCCCCGGCCTGCGAGCGGCGATGGCTGAACAGCTCCTCGCTGTGGGTGATGGCCATGCCCGCTGCGCCCAGCGCATTCACATAAGCGGAGAGCGGTCGGTGGTAAAACCAGGTCTGCCCGCTGTTCGGCTTGCCAGGGTGCGTCGTCACCGGGATGGCCAGCGGCACCCCGTAGCGGTCCAGGCGGCGATACTGGATCTTCTTTTCCTCATCCCAGCCCCAGTGCGATTGGCGTGGAATGCGGAAGCAGGGATGCATGAAAATCAGGATCGCGCGGCCCCCAGGCTTCAGCGCTTGGGCAAGGTGGGCGAACATCTTGTCGACGGTCTCCACGTCATGCACGGCCATCAGGCACGCAGCGGCGTCGAACCGGCCATCGGCCCAGGTTTGGTTCGTGCACACGTCGGCGATCAAAAACCGCGCCTTGGGATTGGCGGTGCGCTGGCGGGCGGACTCGATCAGCTTCGGACTTGCGTCCACGCCCACCACCTCGCTCACCTTTTGATCGAGCAGCAGGCGTGTGAGCACTCCCTGGCCGCAGCAGAGATCGAGCACGCGCTCACTCGGCTTGGCGTCCAGCAGCCGCATCGCCGCAGGCAAGATAACTTGCTGGTGGTAGTCAGAGCCTTCGTCGCCGACCAGCTTGTCGTACCAGCCGGCTACGGGGTCCCAGCCGCGCCCTACAGGTGGAGCAGCGGGCGTTGGAGCCGGCGGACGCGCAGCCGGACGTGGCCCAAAGGGACGACCGTGGGCGGGCTTGCGAAAGGGGGGCGGCACAAGCGTGGTGGATTTAGAACTGGCCGCTCTTCAGCATGACCATCGTGCAGCCGTCCACCCAGGGAATTTCGGCGTCGTCCAGCGCCATCATCAGGCGGGTGTTTTTGGTGCTGGGGTTGAAGATCACGCGCTCTGGCTTCAGGGCGACGATTTTGTCCTTCAGCAGTGTCGTGACCTCTTCCTTCACATACAAGGTTAGGGTGTCCACCGTGCCGGTCACATCGCTCAGATCAGGCAGCACAGGCGTGCCCTCCACCTCCGTGAAGCCGCGATTCACCAGCACGGTTTCATGCCCATGCTCCTGCAACAGCTTCATTGCCTTGTAGGCGTAGCGCTCCGGGTTCTGGTGGGCTCCAAGAATGACAACTCGTTGTTTGCTCATGGTTTTTCATCGCCCGTCAAATCGCCTTCGTCGAGGTGAAACTTGTGCAGCATGCGATGGGCGAGGGGACCGAGCATCAACCCCATGACCGAGATGAACACCAAGCCGCTGAAAATGGCATAAGCAGAGGCGAACAGCTTGGCATCGTCGTTCGGCAGTTCGCCGACCGGCCCCATGCCACCCAGGATCATGGAGGCATTCAAGATCGAGTCGACCCAGCTAAAGCGGGCCAGGTAGTGGTAGCCGACCACGCCAATGCTCAAGGCTGCGGCAATGATGGCAAAGGTCAGCAGCAGTGTCATGAACATTCGCCAAGCAAAGACATGGCTCGAAACAAGGCGGTGCCCACGCGATTAAAACATGCCCGCACAGAAAGCGGGATGGACGCCGCGCGCAAGCTCTGGCATGTTAAGCCGAGTGACTAGTCTTTCCCATTTGCGCCAAGTCATCACGCCTTGGACCCAGGCGTTGCTTGACATGCTCTACCCGCGCACCTGCCGTGTGTGCGACGTGCCCTTGGTAGATCGCAACTGGCTGTGCAAGCCCTGTGAGGACGCTCTGCCCACGCTGGATGCGCCCTTTTGCCAGGTCTGTGGCGAGCCTTTCGCGGGCATGATCGACCGCGAGTTTCGCTGCGAGAACTGCGCGGATCGCAAGCTGTACTTCGACTTCGCCATTGCAGGCTACAAGGCCGAAGGCGAGGTGCGTGAGTTGGTGCACCGCTTCAAGTATGGGCGCGATGTCACCCTGCGCGCGCCCCTCGGCCACCTGCTGCGGCGCGCCCTGGCTGACCCGCGCTTGCAGGCGGAGGACCTCGCACAATGGATCCTCGTGCCCGTGCCGCTGCATCATGCGCGACAACGGGAGCGGCAGTTCAACCAAAGCCTGGAGCTGTGCCTGCACTTGGCGCGCGAGACGGGCATGCCCGTGCAGAATGCCATGAAACGTGTGCGTGCCACGGATCGTCAGGCC
>CAXNNN010000243.1:0-5885 GCA_964203095.1 Verrucomicrobiaceae bacterium
GTCGATCACCCTTTGCTTGTTGATGGATGGTTTCAATCCCCCCATTGAAACACAGAGAAAGGGCGGCGAGTCGATCTGAGGCCACTGCTGCGCCTCATGACAACGACTTGACCATCTCTTGCAGCTTGCGATTCGCCAGATTCAGCGTGCGGTTCGACTCGGTTTGAAGCAGCTTGACTGCCCCCTTAAATTCAGGCTGAAGCTCCAGCGCTTCTTTCTCAATCTGCGTGCAGATTTCCGAGAGCTTCACAAAGCCGAACAAACGACTGCTGCCTTTCAGTGTGTGACAGGCGCTGCGCACTTTCTGATTCAAACCAAGCTGGATGAATTTGTCGATCTCCTGCACTCGCTGCGGCGTCTCTTCATTCCAGGCATTCAGCAAGCCTAACAGGGCCTCTGGGCCAAGATCCTGGGCAATCTGCGCAAACATGTCCTCAGACGCTGAGCCGTGCTGCGCTGCGGAGGGGCGGCCAGCGACCTCTTCACTAGCACTCAGGGCCTCCGACAGTTGCCGGGCGCTGTAGGGCTTGGTGAGGTAGAGGTCCATGCCCGCATCTAGACAGATCTGCTTCTCATCGGGCATCGCGTTGGCGGTGGTAGCAATGATAAGGACACGATTTCTCGACCATCGCTCGCCAGCCTCGATGTTGCGGATTCTCCGCGTGGCTTCGTAGCCATCGACCAACGGCATTTGGCAATCCATGAGGATCGCCGAGTAGGCGCGAGCATTGAAGTGCTCGATGACTTCCTGGCCATCGCGCGCCCAATCGACGGTGCAGCCAAGCTTTTCCAGCATGAGGACAGCGAGGCGAGCGTTGATCGAGTTATCCTCGGCCACCAAGATCCGCCCCCGGTGCTTCAGTGTGTATGCCGCACCGGCGTCGGCTGGAGCCAGATTCGACTTAATCTCGGATGCCAGCAGAGAACGCAGTTGACTGCGCCGCACAGGCCTGGCCAAGGCTTCTGAACCGGCCAAGGTGGCGACCGCGGACGAAGCGTGACCGCAAAGGATGAGGCGTGGGTGTCCTTGACGCTGCTTACGCCATAGCGCCTTGATACGCGCTGTCACCTGCTTCGTCACTTGTCGGCCGTCCATGATCACACCGTCAAAGGGCACCGTCTGGTGCTGCAGGGCCGCCAGTAATTCGTCCACGCTACTGACGATGACCGGCGGCATGTCCAATCCCGTCAACGCTGCCAGCAAGACGTGCCGAGCCCGGTCCGAAGGCTCCAGCAAGAGCAGGTGCAACCCCGCTTGGTCACTAGGCCACCTAGCGGCTCCCTGCTCCGATGACGATAGCGGAATGCGGAACCAGAATTGGGAACCTTCGCCCGGCGTGCTGCTCACGCCCACCTCGCCACCCATCAGCATGGCCAAATCCTTGCAAATCGCCAAACCCAGCCCCGTGCCGCCATAGCGACGGGACGAAGAACCATCGGCTTGGCTAAACGGCTTGAACAAGCCTTTGATCACCTCTGCGGTCATGCCGATGCCGCTGTCTTCGACCGTAACCCTTAGCTGCGGTGCCTCACCACTGCCGACCTTTTCAAAATGCAATGCGACATGACCAGCTTCCGTGAACTTCAAAGCATTGCCGCACAAGTTGAGCAAAATCTGCCGCAAGCGGCCAGGGTCGCCACTGATGCTGAGCGGCAAAGCCGGATCAATCACAGCGGTAAGTTCGAGCCCCTTGGCCTCTGCGTCGTGACAGATCAAATCGAACACTCCATTGACCAAGTCATCTAGGACGACGGGTTGGTGGCAGAGACTGACTCGCCGAGCCTCAATCTTGGCGAAGTCCAAGATGTCATCAATGATCGTCATCAGTGCCTGACCACTCTGGCTGATCGCCGCCACCATGTCATGTTGATTGCGCTTCAAAGCCGTATCGAGCATCAAGGCTGACATACCAATGATGCCATTCATCGGCGTGCGGATCTCGTGGCTCATCGTTGCCAAGAAGTCGCTCTTCGCCCTGCTGGCAGCCTCGGCTCTCTCTTTGGCAAGCTGGAGTTTCGCCTCGATTTGAGTGCGTCGTTCCGCCTCACGACGGGCGACAATCATGCTACTCGCCGCCGCCGTGATCGGATCAAGCTCGGAGATCAACTCAGCCGTGTAACCCCCTTCACAGTTCGCCACGCCAAACATGCCCACCATTTCCAGACCATTAAAAATCGGCAGGCCGAGGAAGGTGTGTAGCTCAGGATAGACAGCAGGAAGCCCGTCGCGGCGAGGATCTGTCTTCACTTGGTTGGCGATGACCACCTCGCCCGTGCTGAGCGTCTCTCCGAGCAAAGACTTCAGGTTTAGGAATTCTAAGCTATAGGGCAGGGTGTCCCCGATCATCCGGCGCATCGTGTCATTGAGAGCGCTCTCGCTGAAGGCATAGGTCCGGAGATAGGGCTGCCCCTGCTCATCCCGCAGCACGTCGCCAATGAATCCGAAGGCACTGTTCGTGTGCTCCACCAAGGTCTGCAGCAACTCTTCAAACACAGGCAACGGATTGGTAGCGCCAATGAAGTGAGCCTGCGCCGAACGAATTTGGTTGAGCAGCTTGGACCGTCGGCTGGCAGCCAAATCGGCCTGCTTCCGCGCATGAATGTCCATCTGCGTTCCGATCATTCGCAGCGGCTGCCCTTCCTTGGTGTAGCTGACGACACGACCGACATCGTGCACCCATTTCCAGCCCCCGTCCTTGCAGCGCAGGCGGTGCTCGCAGATGTATTCCTTGGTCTCGCCCGCCAGACATCGCTGTATGGTTTGCATGACCAGTTCCATGTCGTCTGGGTGCACCCGGCCAGTCCAGCTATCCAAATGCTGCGGCCACTCCCCAGGCTGATAGCCGAGCATGACCTGGAGTGGGTCGGTGTAGAGCACGAGGCCGGACATCACATTCCAATCCCAAACCCCCAGGCCATTGTTCTCGATCGCCACATACCAGCGTTCCTCCGTCTCCTGGAGATTCTTCTCGATTTGAATCACCTCCGTGACGTCATGCACCGTGCCGACGAGGCGCAGTGGCTTGCCGTCCACAGCACGCCGCACTTCGGCATTGCTCCGCAAATGGCGGATCTCGCCGTCGGGCCGCACGATGCGGTAGCTCAGGTCCAGCAAGTTACCTGACTCGACGGCCCCTACCAATGCCTCCATCACTCGTTCGGCATCTTCGGCATGAATGGAGCGTCGGCAGAGATCCAGGGTCACCTCCACACCGCCAGGCTCATAGCCGTAGATACGATATTTCTCATCCGACCAGGCAACCGCTTGGGTGGCGATGTCCAGGCTCCAGTTACCCAGGTGGGCGATTCGCTGCGCTTCCTTAAAGGCCTCCTCGGCTAGCATCGTCTCCGTCACATCCTGCATGGTGCCTAGCACCCGCTGCGGCGTGCCGTGCTCGTCAGATTCGGCCTCGGCCCGGGTATGCACATGCCGGACTTCACCGTCTGGCCGCACCACGCGGTAGTCGATCTCGTGGCTGACGCCCGTCGTCGCCACACTGGTCACCGCCGCCAGGAAACGCTCTACATCTTCAGGGTGGATGCTTTTTTTGACCACCTCCAGCGTGGGGATGAACTGCTGGGGCTGACGCCCATAAATGCGGAACTTCTCGTCCGACCAAGTGAGTTCCCCCGTCTTCAGCTCCCACTCCCAGGTGCCCAAGTGAGCTAGCCGCTGCCCCTCGTTCATGGCGCGCTCGCTGCGCCGGAGGCGCTCCTCAGCCTCCAAGCGCTTGAACAGCAAGCCGACTTGTTTCCCAATGTGGTTCAGCGTTTCTAGCAGGTGCGGATCCGGGGAATCAAGAAACACACTGAAGAACTCGATCACACCACGTAAGGCACCGTCAGCTACCACAGGAAACGCCAGGGCGGCCGTCACCCCACATTCAGCCGCCGCCTGGGCACGAGGGAAATTTTCGTCCACGCGCACGTCGGGGATCCAAGCGCTCGTCTTGTTGGCCCAGACACGTCCAGGCAGACCTTTCCCCTTCGATAACCGCAGCCGCCGCCCAGCCTCCACAAAGGGCGCAATGTCGACATCCGGCGCGGTCCATTCGTCGCGCATTTCCAAAAAGCTGCCGCTGGGGTCAGGCGTCCAGTAGCCACCCTTTACCCAGCCAAGCTGACACGCAATGGTGCTCAGCACGGCCGGGATGACCTCCGCCCGGCGCAGATTCTTCGCCATCACCGTAGCCACCGCCGCTTGAAGCCCGCGACGGGTTTCCTGCCGCTTTTTCTCAGAAATGTCGGCCTCAATCGCCATGAAGTAGGTGACTTCGCCAGCGTCATTGGCCATTGGTTGCACTTCGATGTCTACCCAGTAGGGACTGCCATCCTTGTGGTAGTTGATGATTTCCGTTCTGAAGCCTTGGCCGCTGCGCAGCTTGGCACTCATGTTTGCGACCACGGCCGGGTCCGTTCGTGGGCCTTGCAGAAATGTTCCCGGCTTGCGCCCTTTGACCTCTTCCAACGTCCACCCAGTCAGTGTGATAAAGGCATGGTTTACCCAATCAATGCAGCCCGAGGCATCCGCGACAATGACCGCATTGGCCGTGCGGGCAGCCACCAAAGCCAGCTTCTGCGCCTCGGCCTCGCGCTCCACCAACTTCGCCCGCTGCTGGACCAGCTTCTGCGTTAGTCGGGATAGGTCTGCATTGGCCACTTGCTGGGCCTGCACCAAGTGCAGCAAATCCAGTGTTTGATCATGAATGGCAAAGTCGCCCAGGCTCAAGCCGTGCGCCTCCACCGCTGCCACAGAATCCAGCCAGGGCGTGACGAGCATGATGCCGAGCTCGCGCTCACCTAGGTGCATGACTTGGCCGCGGAAGGCTAGGCCTGACTTCCGATGATCGAGAAGCAACAGGCTGCTCTCGCGCTCTACCAACCATTCGTAAACCAGCGTGCCCTCAGGCCGCCGCAGAGTGAACAACTCATCCAGACGATAGCCCGGTGCTGCGTCTGGGCACACGCGTTGCATGGAGGCTCCAGAACTGACGACCTTAGACGCCTGATCCCACATCAAGTAGAACGGGAACGCCTTCTCAAAAAGCTCCCATGGCAACGCGGTCAGACCTTCCTTGGCGTCAGTCATGCAATCAAGATGGGACCAAGGCTTCGAGAGACCACTTAACGAGGAAAACATCGTGCTCAGCCCCTTGGTCCTTGTGGTTGATTTGCTGAACCTCGACTAGCGTGCTGAACATCTTGCCCAGCCCCGAGAGCAGTCCGCAGATGAAAGGCGAAAGCCCTTGGCGATGGCTCATGTAGTGCAGATGCATGGAGGTATCCGTCACGTCAGAACAACGAAACACCGGCGGGTGCAGGCGGGGGAAAATCATTGCCACACGCGTGTGGAAGTTGGGCAGGTTGATCAGGAATTCTGGCAACGTCTTGCCCGCAGCCTTCATCAGCGCCCCATAGCCTTCGTTGGCCGTCTTTAGGACCCACCACTCACCAAAGGCAAAGAGAATGTCAGCGGCAGGCTGTGCCAAAATCGCGCTGGCTGCGCCCACCAAGCCATAAGTCACCTCATCGGGATAGGACTCGTTGGAGATGAACACCTCCTCCTCCACACCAGCACGCGTGCGAATCTGCTCCCACACTTCACTGCCGTGGTGGCTGATAATCAGCTCTTCGATCGCCTTGTTAACCATTCCATACATATTTCTGTGAGGTGGGGGACGAGTTAGGTTAATTTTCTTAAACCCTACATTATCTACTAAAAAAAGCTCGATCAAAACTGGTTTATTGGGTTACCCCAATTTTGAACTCAATATCTCACACAAAACTCGCGAAGGTGCCACTCCGCAGCAGTGGACCGTGGCAAAATGTAGCTCCAGACGCCCCAATCCTGCCCCCCCGAGGTCGCCACCTGCATGGAAAACAGT
>CAXNNN010000244.1:0-5882 GCA_964203095.1 Verrucomicrobiaceae bacterium
AGGTCGCTGGGTTCAATGGTCAACACCAACTCAGCGTCGCTGAACTGCTGGCCCTGGAACTTGCCCAGATCAAAGCCCACGTAGCCCTTGCGATTCAGGTCCTTGCCTTGGCTGCTGTGCTTCACGCGGAAGAAGGGATCATCGCCGAAGCTCTTCGCCTTGGCACCGGCCTGAATGTAGCTGTCCTTACCTCGGCCAAAAGCGGTGGAGAGCAACTGCCAGCCTTGGCTGTCTTGCGGAATGACATCGGGCCGCCAGCGGCTGGGCTCGGCATCTTCCGAGGCATCAGGATTCAAGCGGCTCTGATACCAGCCGTGATCCACGTTCTGGCCCTGGCGCAGTTGCTTCACCTCCTTGCTCGCCTTGTGATTGACCTCCACCAAGCCTTCCAGCACCTGCACCATGTATTTGCCATCGTCGCCCGTGCTGACGCCAAACTTGGTGCCGTAGTCCACGACCTTGGCGTCATCGGTATCGACCGTGAAGCCAATCGCACTCGGCGGCACATCGGCCACGATGGTCCCACGCACGAGACGGCAGTTCATCGCGTCGGTGACTTCCACCGTTGCGGGCGCTTCGAGAACCAACTCGGCACCGCTGTCGAACTTCACCGTCGCCAGACCTTCGATCAAATCCAGCGTGCCGGGCGAGAGGCGTGCGCCTTGCACCGTCGGCAGGCTGCTGCCCGCCCACTGGCACTGCTGCGCCTTCGTGAGCGTCGCTACGGTCACCGGGGCCTGCGGGCGTGGTGACAATGCCATGCCAATGCCTAACGACAGCACGATGGCCGCAGCGTAGCGCCACCATTTCACTGCTGGGGCTGGTGCCGGGGCAATGGCCAAAGAAGCATGGCTTTCATGGCGCAGCTCGGCCCCCAGATGCAGGGCTTCGGCAAAGACACGGCGCGCTTCGGCATCGGTCTTCAATCGCTCGTCGAGCGCTGTGGCTTCGGCTTCACTCAGCCGTCCATCGGCGTAGCGCTCGGCCAGCTCGATCAGGTTCCACTTGTCCTTCGCATTCATACGGCGGCCTCCTGTTTCAGCTGCTTGTTCACGCACTCTAGCAGCGGGTAGCGCACACGGCTGAGTGCTCGATACACGGCGGCGACGGTGCTCTTGATGCGCTCCGCCACAGCCTCGATTTCCAGGTCTTCAAAATAGCGCAGCGTGACCATCTGGGCGTGCTCCTTGGGCAGCTTCGCGAGACAGGCGCGCAAGGCATCGCGGCGATTATCGCCCTGGTCGTTGAGCCGCGCGACCTCGTGATGCAGAGCCTCCAGCGTTTCCTCACTCAGCGGCAAATGCTCGCGTTTGGACTGGCGGCGATGGGTGAGGATTTGATGAAACGCCGTCTTCCGCGCCCAGGCCAGGAAGTTGGTGCCCAGCTCGAACTGATCGAAGCACCGCCAAAGGATCATCTTGGTCTGCTGCAAGATGTCATCCGCATCAGCACTGCCTGAAACTAGGCTGTAAACATACACGCTGAGGGCGCGGTCGTTCTGTGTCAGCAGTTCCATGAACTGCTGCGTGCGGTCGGGGCTGGCGGGGGCTTCGGGCATGGGGTGCAGCGTCTGCCTCATCATCAGGCAATAAGTGATGGGTTTTGGACAGGAAAAAACCTGTCCAAAGCACGTTCTGTTCTGCACTCTAACTGTCACCATGAACGTCGTTTCGTTATTTTCTGCCCTGATGCTGCTCGGCAACCTTGCTGTGCAGGCGGCTGCGCCATCGCCTGAGGCCTTGAAGTTTTTTGAGGCGAAGGTGCGCCCACTGCTCATCGAGAACTGCCAGGATTGCCATGGACCGAACAAGCAGAAGGGCGGGCTGCGCGTGGACAACTTGCCCTATTTGATCCGCGGCGGTGAGCAAGGCGCGGGTGTGGTGCCGCACCAGCCGGACAAGTCTCTTTTGATCAAGGCGATCCGCTACACTGACCCGGACATGGAGATGCCGCCGGATGGCAAGATGAGCGACGAAGACATCGCCACGCTCACGCAATGGGTCGCCATGGGGGCACCGTGGCCCGCCGCTGAAGTGGCCGGGGCGAAGCTGGGCCGCAAGCCCGGTGACATCACGGACGAAGACAAGAAGTGGTGGTCCTTTCAGCCGGTGCGTGAGCCGAAAGTGCCCCAGGTCAGTGCGACCAGCGGCTCACCGGTCCGCAATCCCATCGACCACTTCGTTGTCGCCAAGCTCTCCGAGAATGGCTTGAAGCCCTCGCCAGAAGCGGGTCGCATCGAATTGATTCGTCGGCTTTCCTTTGACCTGCATGGCTTGCCACCGACGCAGGAGCAGGTGCAGACCTTTGTGAAAGACGAGCGACCCGATGCCTATGAGCGGCTGGTGGATGGCCTACTGGCCTCGCCGCGCTACGGCGAACGCTGGGCCCAGCATTGGCTCGACCTTGTGCGCTATGCGGAGAGCGAGGGCTATCGGCAGGATGCGTATCGGCCCAATGTGTGGCCTTATCGTGACTACGTTATCAAGTCGTTCAATGACAACAAGCCCTACGGCCAGTTCGTCCGGGAGCAGATCGCGGGCGATGAGATTGCGCCGGAGGATCCCAATGTGGCCATCGGCACGGCGTTCCTGCGCCACACGATCTATGAATACAACCAGCGGGATGCGGCGGGTCAGTGGAAGCTCATTCTCAACGAGGTCACCGATGTCACGGCAGACGTGTTCATGGGCATGAGTGTGCAGTGCGCGCAGTGCCATGATCACAAGTTTGACCCCATCCTGCACAAGGACTACTACCGCTTGCAGGCGTTCTTTGGCAACATCACCTGGCCCGAGAACAAGCCGCTGGCCACACCGGAGCAGGTGAAGGAATACGAGGCCAAACTGGCAGTGTGGAAGGAAGCCACCAAGGAGCCGCAAGCGGTGATCGACAGCATCATCGAGCCACGCATCAAGGGGGCGGAGAAGAGCGCCGTGGAAAAGTTCCCAGTGGAGATTCAGGCCATGTTCGCCAAGGCAAAGGCGGATCGCACGCCCTTGGAAGAGCAGCTGGTGCAGCTGGCGGGTCGCCAGGTTGACTACGAGCGTGTGCGCTACAAGTCCGACAAGATCAAGGAGCCCGAGCAGAGCAAGCTGAAGGCCGCGCAGGCGGAGTTGGCCAAGTTTGATCACTTGAAGCCCGCACCGCTGACATCCGCCTTTGTCATTGGCGAAACGGGCAATGTGGGGGCCACGACGAAGTTCAAAAGCCGACGCACAGGCGAGGTGGAGGTGCGGCCAGGCTTCTTGACCATCCTTGATCCTTCAGACGCTAAGATTCCGCAGCCTTCTGGCAATGCGACAACCACCGGGCGACGCACCGTGCTGGCGAACTGGCTTACGAACACCGAGAACCCGCTCACTTGGCGTGTGATGGTGAATCGCGTGTGGCAGTATCACTTCGGCAAAGGCATCGCAGGCACCGCCAGCGACTTCGGCAACCTGGGTGAAAAGCCGATCAATCCCGAGCTGCTCGACTGGTTGACCCACCAGTTCATTCAGAGCGGCGGCAAGATCAAAGAACTGCACAAACTGATCGTGATGAGCGCTACATATCGCCAGAGCGGCCAGGCTGGCAATGCACCCGACTTGGCGAAGGCCGCCTTGCTCAAGGACCCCGAGAACCGTTTGCTCTGGCGCTTCCCGCCACGTCGCCTGGATGCCGAACAGGCGCGTGATGCGGTGCTCGCAGCGAGTGGTGAACTGCTGCCACAAATGGGCGGTGAGAGTGTGGATGCTAGCAAGGCCAGCCGCAGTATCTACACCCGCAAGATGCGCAACTCGCCCGACGACTTCCTTGCCAGTCTGGACATGGCTCCTGGCTTCCAGAGCGTCTCTGAGCGCCAAGCCACGACCACGGCCACGCAGAGCCTGCTCATGATCAATGGCGACTGGCCTCTCGACCGTGCACGTGCGATGGCGGCTACCCTGCTGAAGACTCAGCTCAAGAACGAGGCCGAGATTGTTCGTCAGGCCTATCAGCGTGTGTATGCACGCGCGCCGACAGCAGCGGAGCTGAAGGCTGCGACCGCATTCCTGAAGATCCAGCGCACGACCTTGCAGCGGGAGGCTCTACCAGCGCCACCGGTGGCTTCGGCCTTGGCCAGTGCTTCGACTTTCTTCGGCCCCACAGCCGCCTCGAAGACAGCCAAGACCATGGTGATGAAACCCGGCACGGCGAATGAGAAGCTGCGCGTGAACATGACCGGCAAGGTTGAGCCTGAAAAGTTCGCCGTCGAGGCGGTGGTGTATCTGACCTCGCTCTATCCTGACGGCGGTGTGCGCACCATCGCCAGTCGTTGGAACAACGGCAAGACGGATGCCGGCTGGGCCCTCGGCGTGACCAGTGAAAAGTCCGCGCACAAGCCGAACAACTTGATCATGCAGCTGTCGGGCGACGACTTCCAGGGCAGCCAGCTCTATGAGGCCGTGCCCTCCGGTCTGCGTGTGCCGCTGAACAAGCCCTTCTATGTGGCGGCCAGCATTGATAATCACCCGGCTCTTGGCCAGACCTTTGGCAGTACCGTCACCTTTTACGCACGTGACCTCAGGGATCCCGCAGCCCCCATGCAGACGGTGACAGTCAGCTCGCAAGTATGCGGCGGTTATATCAATCCGGCGCACACGCTGTATGTCGGTGGGCGCGACACGGACAAGAAGAGCCTCTGGGATGGTGCCATCGCACGTGTGGCGCTGCGTTCGGGCTTGCTTGATGGCGGCAAGCTCATGAGCTGGGCAGCTGCGAGTGATCCCACATGCATCATCGACGTCAGTGCTGATCAGGCGGCAAAACAGAAGACCTGGGCCTGGGAGTCGGCGGGTGGCGTGGTCAAAGGCGTCGGTGCCCCTGACCCACGCAAGGAAGCCGTGGTGGACCTTTGCCATGCGCTCTTCAACTCCAATGAGTTCTTCTACCTGCACTGAAGAAAAGTTGTCCAATTTGTCCCCTCGATCACCTCTTGTTGTATATGATTCCGCATCACGAACTCTTGACCAACCGTCGTGACTTTCTCCGCCGTGGCGGCGCAGGCTTTGGCTCGCTCGCACTGGCGGCCCTCATGGGTGAGAACCAGCTGATGGGAGCCTTCGGCGATGCCGGTGGCGCGGCTGGCACACCGCAGTCGGCGAAGCTCGCCCATCGCATCGGCCAGGCCAAGAGCGTCATCTTCCTGTTCATGGAAGGCGGTCCTAGTCACCTTGATTTGTTCGATCCAAAGCCCCTGTTGCGGAAGCTGAACGGTCAGTCGCTACCGGACAGCTTCGGTACCGTCATCACCGCCATGGGCGAGTCCAGAGCACCCCTGCTCACGGACCAGCGCCAGTGGAAGCAGCATGGCCAGAGCGGCTTGTGGATCAGCGATTGGTTGCCGCACACGGCACAAATGGCGGACGAGCTGTGCGTGATTCATTCCTGTGTATCCAGCGGCATCAATCACGCGGGCGGCGTGTGCCAGATGAACACCGGCTCCATCTTCGGTGGTCGTCCCTCGCTCGGGTCGTGGGTCAACTACGGCCTCGGCACCGAGAACCAAAACCTGCCCGCCTTCGTCGTCATCAAGGACACCGAGACCCAGGTCGTGAATGGCGTGCGGAACTGGGGTGCGGGCTTCATGCCTGCGACCTATCAGGGCGTGGAGTTCGAAGGCGGTGCCTTGCCGATTGCGAACCTCGCTCCGCCCAAAGGCGTCAGCGAATCACGCCAGCAAGGGAAGCTCGGCTTCCTCGACAAACTGAATCACGACTTTGGCAAGGGCCGCGAGGACAACACCGAGCTGGATGCCCGCATCCGCGCTTATGAGCTGGCCTTCCGTATGCAGTCCCACGCACCGGAAGCTGTCGATCTCGCCAAGGAGAGCGAGGCCACCAAGAAGCTCTACGGCATCG
>CAXNNN010000245.1:0-5873 GCA_964203095.1 Verrucomicrobiaceae bacterium
CAGGCAGATGGCCGTGGACTTGTCCGGCGCGGCATTTCGCATGCGATACATGATGCCGACGATGGTGGAGGTGCTGCCCACCGGTTCGTTGATGAAGCGGATGGGCTCCTTGGTGCGCAGATTGCCGCTGAGGCGATGGTGGTCGATGACCTCCTGGATGTCCGCGTCGTCGGCACCGGTCACGGCTTGGGCGAATTCGTTGTGATCCACCAGCACGAGCTTCGTGCGCGGCACGTTGACGAGGTCGGACTTGGAGAACACGCCGAGCAGCACGCGCGTCTCTTCATCGACCACGGGGAAGAGGGGCTGGTGGGACTGCTGCACCTCGTGCTTCAGCTCGCTCAGCGGGGTGCGAGTGGTGAAGCTGACGAAGTCGCCGATCAAGGCCTCGCCAATGGCGCGGGAGAAGCGGATGAGCTGGGAGGTGCTGGCCGTGTCGTGCGTGGAGACAATGATGGCCACGCACTGGGCGCGGGCTTCCGCCTGCAACTCCTCGGACGGCAGGAAGCCGCCGGTGATGATGAGGCAGCGGACCTTCATCGTCATGGCCAGCTTATGGATCTCCGGCCGGTCGCCGGTGAGAATCGCCAGGCGGCGGGCGGGGAACTGCTGCGCGCGGCGGTGCGTGGTGTCTTCGCTGGAGGCGGCCACCACGAGCAGCAGTTCCTCAAAGGCGTCGGCCTGGGACAGGTCGCCGAACATCTGCGCGCCGAGCGCGGCGGCCATGTTCTTCAAGCTGGTGCGCACGGCGCGGTTAGCCGCACTGTTCGCATGGGTGTCATCCGGCGGCAGGAACAGCTCCGCCAGCTCCTGAATCGTGGGAATGCCGAGCAGGCGACCTTCCGCATCGACCACGGGCATGGCGCGGAAGTGGTGCTCGATCATGCGCCGATACACGGCGAGGAAGGTTTCGTCCGGGGCGGCGGTGAGGACCTCGCGGCGGCAGATCGTCAGCGCCGTGGGGCGCACATCCATGATCAGCTTGGGCGCAGGCAGGCCAGCTTGCTGCAGCACCCAGGCCGTGCGCACGGTCAGCTCCCCACAGCAGGCTGCCTGTGCATCGGCCCCGCCGCGCGTGGCCCGCAGGAAGGCAGCATACCCGATGGCGGAGCAAATGGCGTCCGTGTCAGGATTGCGATGGCCGATGACGTAAATCGTGGAGCTGTCGGGGGGCATGGGGGCGCTAATGACGAATGACGAGGGATGAATGTCAAAGAGCGTGTGTGCTCAATGAGGAACTCCAAGCCACGAGCAGACGGCCGCTTCGACCCGCTCCACCACCGCATCACCTGCGACAGAGAGAAAGGTTAGCAGCCGTGCTGGGGGCACCGTGCCGATGTTCTGCGCATCAAAAGCACCCGGCTTGAACTGGCTGTGCACGTGCTCCACCTCAAATCGGCCACCACGCAAACTGGTGGTGCGAGGAATGTAGGTGATGAGCGCCCGCTCCTGATCTTGAAAAGGAACGCTGAGTATCAGGCAAGGCCTGACCTTGGCGGCCATGCCCAGGTCAATCATCCAAATCTCTCCGCGCTTGGCTAACCGAGCCATTGCGTGCCTGCCTCCTCGCCTTCCTCGTCATCGAGCATTTGAAACACGGCCTCCGAGGCCGCGATAGCTCCGCGTTGCACATCCAACCACTCGGCGAGATCGAGCATCTCCGCCGTGGAGAGGCTTTCGATGGCGTGCTCGATTTCAGCGACCGTGCTCATGGTGCGCGCATTATCAGCCAACGCTCGCTAGGATCAAGCCCGCTGAACAACCAAGAAGCTTCCCTTCGTTCACCGGTTCTGTCATTCGTCATTCCCCATGCGCTCTCTGCTTCCCTTCGCCGTCCTGACCCTGCTCAGCGCCTTCCTGTTGTTCCAAGTCCAGCCGGTCATCAGCAAGTTCATCCTGCCCTGGTTCGGTGGCAGCCCCGGTGTGTGGACGACGTGCATGGTGTTCTTCCAGCTCGTGCTGTTTCTCGGCTACGCCTATGCGCATGGGCTGATGAAGCTGCCGCGGCAGAAGCAGTTCCTCATCCATGGGGTGCTCTTGCTGCTGGCCGCGCTGACCTTGCCGATCGATCCCGCCCCAAGGTGGAAGCCAACGGGCAATGAAGATCCGGTGGGCCGCATCTTGATGCTCCTGCTGGCGAATGTGGCGCTGCCTTACTTCGTGCTCAGCAGCACCAGCCCGCTGGTGCAGGTGTGGTTCTCACGTGCGAATCCTGGCAGCAGCCCGTGGCGGCTGTATGCGGTGTCGAACGTCGGCTCACTCGTCGCGCTGCTGAGCTACCCGTTCTTCTTCGAGCCGCGCTGGGATGTCATGCAGCAGACCAAGTATTGGTCGATCGCCTTCATCGTTTTCGCAGGGCTGTCGTTCCTGGCGCTGGCGCGTGACAACAAGCTCGCGAACGAGCCCACGACACAAACCGTGGAGGACACCTCGCCAGCGCCCACGTGGTGGCAACGCGCGCGCTGGGTGCTGCTGCCAGCGCTCGCGAGTGTGATGCTGCTGGCCACGACCAATCACGTTTGCCAGGACGTGGCGGTCATCCCGTTCCTCTGGGTGGTACCACTGAGCCTTTACTTGATCACCTTCATCATCTGCTTCGAGCATGAGCGCTGGTATAAGCCACTGCTCTGGGCGCTGCCCGCGATGTTCCTGCTCTTCATCGCTGCTGGCTATGCCCATGTGCCGGATGAGGTCTTTGATGACAAGGCGTGGCTCAAGGCGCTGACCAAGCCGTTCGGCTTCTCGGACCCGAGCGACATCCTCGATCAATACAGCGTGCAGTTGTTCATCTGCTTCGGCGCGATGTTCCTCGCCTGCATGGTCTGCCACGGCGAGCTGACACGGACCAAGCCCGGAGCACGGCACCTGACCGAGTTTTATCTGCTCATGTCGGTCGGCGGCGCGCTCGGCGGCCTGCTCGTCAGCCTGGCCGCACCGCGCGTCTTCAGCACGTATGTGGAGTGGCCCGTGGGCCTGATGGTGTGTTTCGCCGTTGCCGCCATCGTGCTGATCGGCACGGGCTGGCGGCAGAAGAAACGCTGGCTGCGCATCGCGGGCTGCTCGCTGGTGCTGACCTTCCTGGTGTCGGGCCTGGGCTTCATGAAGGACTGGGGCTTCACGCTGGAGGATCGCGTCGCCCGCGTGCGCAACTTCTACGGTGCGGTCTCGGTCGAGGAAGAATGGAGCGAGGAGAACGGCGGCAATTACATGCGCTTCTACCACGGCGGCATCGTGCATGGCCTGCAATTGCAAACCGATGACTGGTGCCGCGACCCGCTCACCTATTACGGGCGCAGCAGTGGCATCGGCCTCGCCTTGGAAAGCCTGGGCAAGCGGCCCGAGGCGCGGGTCGGTGTGGTCGGCATGGGCACGGCAACGGTCGCGGCCTACGGTGAAAAAGGCCAGACCTACCGCTTCTACGACATCAACCCCGACATCGTCGCCATCGCGCGCAAGCACTTCAGCTACCTCGGCGATCTCGAAGCCCGCGGCGGCAAGGTGGAGGTCGTGCTCGGCGATGCGCGCCTGAATCTGGAGCGCGAGCCCTCGCAGCAGTTCGACGTGCTGCTGCTCGACGCCTTCAGCGGCGACTCGGTGCCCGTGCATCTGCTCACGCGCGAGGCATTTCAAATCTACCAGCGTCACATGAAGCCGGACGGCATCATCGCCGTGCACGTGTCGAACCGCTACCTGGAGCTTGCGCCCGTCGTGAACAAGATCGCCGCTGCTGTGGGCATGAGGACCTCACGCATCGTTGACGCCAGCGACGGGGACGTGGACTTCACCGACTACGTGCTGGTGACCAACAACGCCGCCTTCCTGAAGCATAACCCCGACGACGCCCAGGGTTTTGACAAAAACATTCCCGTGTCGCTGTGGACCGACCGTCGTCACAACCTGTTCGAGATCTTGGACAAGTAAGTCTAAGCCCAAGCCGCCCAGAACTCCTCCGTCTGCGCGGCATCGGGCCGCACCTCCACGATCACATCACCCGCAGGCAAGCCTGCCAAGTCCTCGGGCTTCACCACCAGTCGGTAGTCCATCCGCCACAGCTCAGCCCAGGGGCGGAAGTCGATGGCATGGCGGTTCTCGATCAGGGTGCGGGCCGCATCGTCCAGTTTCCGCAGCGACTCCACACGGGAGAAGATTTTGCCGCCACCGTTGTTGATGATCACGATGCGCCGGTTGCCTGGGGAAAGTTGTTCAGCAATCCAGGGTGCCGCGAGATCGTAGAGCGCACTCAGATCGCCCACGATCATCCAGGACTCCGCCGCGCCCTCGCTCAGGCCGTAGAACGTCGAAACCAAACCGTCGATGCCATTGGCTCCGCGATTGGCAAAGCAAGCGCCACTGGTGCGACCCGCGAGGTTCCACTCGCGAATCGGCAAGCTGTTGCCCAGAAACAAGGGCGCGCCTGGGGGAATGACCTCGCCCACGTGCTGCATCCAGGCCACCTCGCTGAGTGGGTGCGATTCCACCAGCATGTTGAGCTTGCTCGCGACCTCGACCCGATAATCCGCGATCATTCCCTCCTTTGACGGCGCGCTGATCAGCGCTTCGGCCAGCAAGGCAAGCGGCTGCACGGCCACGCTTTGGTAGCTGGCCAAGCCGGGAAAGGATGCATTCGACAGATGCATGACATGCACGCCACGGCGATCTTCCAAGTCACGCCACCAGCGCCACGACGGCACACAGCCGAGCCGCAGCACCCGCTGAGGGTTCAGCGCCTTCAAAGCCTTCTCACCGCCGCGCACCAGCAGCGCTTGCAGCGCGGGATCAGTGAGATTGGCCGTGGCTTCGGCAATGATCGGCACGCCTAGCTTGATTAGCGCAGGCTGTAGCAGCGCCGCCTCATGCGGGTGCAAGCCCCCAGCGAGCACCACCAGTTCCTCGCGCTTGGCCAGGAAGCGTTCCAGCACTTCGCGCATCTCGTGTTTCGCCACGGCAGGCGAGCCAGACTCACCTGCCCACGCGCCGAAGTCGATGCCTTGGATGTCGCCTACCAGCGGCTCCTCGAAGCAGATGTTCACGTGCAACGGCTTGCCGATTAACGCGGTCGGCCA
Source organism: Verrucomicrobiaceae bacterium (assembly GCA_964203095.1). Taxonomy (GTDB): domain Bacteria; phylum Verrucomicrobiota; class Verrucomicrobiia; order Verrucomicrobiales; family Verrucomicrobiaceae; genus JAEUHN01. The sequence goes on from CAXNNN010000245.1 coordinate 5,064, forward strand.
GACAACCTCGCGCCCGGCTTCTATGTCCAAGGTGCGGCCCGCATACACACCAAAGAGCCCCACTTGCTCAATCGCCTGTGGCGCACCGCTGCCACGATAGCTAGAAGGGCGGTCTGCCGTGATCGCGATCAGCGGCAACGCCTGGTAGTAGGCCTCGATCATGGCCGGCAACAACTCCGCCGCTGCCGTGCCCGAAGTCGTGACCACCGCGACAGGTCGGCGTTCCATCATGATGCGACCCAGCGCAAAGAAGCCCGCGCAGCGCTCCTCGAAGAAGTGCCAGACCTTCAACCCAGGGCAAGCGAGCAAGGCCGTGATGAGCGGAGTATTTCGTGCCCCCGCTGCCACGCATACCTCCTGCACGCCCAGGCGTGCCAGGTGCAGCAGCAGGTTTTGGACGAGGGTGGAGTTCATGTGAGTTCGGTGTGCACGCTCTAGCGTGTTACGCTTCGGCGGACACGCTGAAGCGTGAACACCCAACAACTACAGCCCATTCAGCTCCGCATAGTCATTCAACAGGCCACGCTGCGCGTAGAACTCCACTTCCGCCTCGCCGCAGGCTTGCAGCTTTTCACGGGCATCGGTGCGCTGACCGAGGATGTGCTCGCGCACCAGCTTGGTCTTCTCGGCTTGCAGCGCGAGGAAGCCCGCATCAACCTCCGGCGTGTGCGGCCAGCGACCGCTCGCTTGGCCTTCCCTCAGAATGCCGGTGAAGGGACGACCCTGCTTCGCGGCTTCCTTCTTGGCTTCGTTCACGCCTGCAAACCAATCGGCATGAGCCAGCTTGTAGTAGTCGCGCATGGCTTGCTT
>CAXNNN010000246.1:0-5859 GCA_964203095.1 Verrucomicrobiaceae bacterium
GATTCAGAAAGCTGAGGCGACGGTCAAGGCCGTGGCCGATGCAGCGCCACCCTTCCAAGCGACGTGGGAAGAGCGCGTGGACCTGAGCACCGAGTGGGTGCCGCTAGAGGTCACGGTGGGCAAGTTCAACGGCGTCGAGAAGCTGGAGAAGCAGCCCGATGGCTCGGTCTTGGCCACGCCGTATGCGGATGGACGCGAGGTCCCTGGCAACTACATCTTCAGTGCGAAGACGAAGCTGGAAGGCATCACTGCCTTCAAGCTGGAGGCGCTGCCCGATGATCGCCTGCCAAACAACGGCCCTGGCCTTGCCCCGGATGGCAACTTCGTGCTGACCCAGTTCGCCGTGCAGGCGAGTCCTGCCACGGTGAAGAAGGTAGCTAGGCGTGCAGGGGCGGTGACTTTGGTTCGTCCACGTGCCGACTTCCTGCAGACGAACTTCGACATCAATCAAGCGCTCAAAGCAGGCAATCGTGATCGCGGCTGGGCCGTGTCGCCCGACACCGGGTATCGCCACGAGGCGATCTTTGAAGCCAGTGAGCCCGTCGGTTTCGAGGGCGGCACCACGCTGAGCTTGACGCTCGGCCAGGCCTTCCAGAACGGGAAGTATAACCTCGGCAAATTCCGCCTGTATGTCACCACCAGCCCTGTCGTCCGCTTCGGTGTCTCCAAGGCGATTGCAGATGCTGTGAAGACGCCAGCGGCCAAACGCAGCAAGGAACAGGTGGCCATGTTGAACACCCACTTCCTCTTTCAGTATCGCGACTACCAGACCAACAAACGGCTGCTCGCGGTCGCGAAAAGACCGCTGCCCGTGGACCCGATGCTGGTGCAATTGGATGCCAAGCATGTGAACGCGCAGAAGCCCATCACCTTCGATCCGAAGCTGCTGCAACTGCGCCGTGATGCGAACCTGAGTCAGAAGCAACTCGGCACTCAACGCCTGACAGCTGCGCAGGACTTGGCTTGGGCGCTGATCAATTCACCCGCGTTCCTATTCAATCATTAGTGATTGAGCTGGGGTGCCCCCGCCTTTCCCACTCATCCTTGACCTTCGACTTCAGATATTCCTTGGGCAGCGTCGTGATCCCGGCTTCGACTTTGGCGGAGAGCTTTTTCACAATGTCGTGGTGTTTGTCTGCGAGGTTGTCGGACTCGGCTGGATCGGCGGTGAGGTCGTAGAGTTCGAGTTTGCTGTCTTTTCTGCGGGTGGGGAAGCGGAGCTTCCGCTGACCATCACGGATGAGCGCCTCGCTGCCAGTAGAGTTGGTTTTCCAGAGCAGTTGCTTGCTGCGGACGTGGGGCGGTTTTCCGAGCCATGCGGCGGAAGCGTCTTCGCCATTGAAGTCAGCGCCATCAATCTTCACTCCGGTGAGGGAGCAGAGGGTGGGCAGGAAATCAGTGCCACTTAACACGGACTGCTGGTCCACCCAGCCTGCGGGCGTGACTCCGGGCCAGCGCACGATCCAGTGGCAGCGCACACCGCCTTCCCAGTGCGTGTGGGGCAGCAGGTGGCACCGGTGGCGTAGTATTGAGTGAAGCGTGTGCCGTCCGCCGCGAATGGGTCAATCTGGGGCGTGCGTGAGTAGGGATGTCCGCAGCAATGCAGATCGCTGCCGCCGAGATCATCCGCGACGAGGGAGACGATGTTGGGCTTTGGCTGAGCGACGAGCGCAGAGCAAAGGCTGAGGAGGAGGTTTGGCGTGTCGTATCCGTCAAACCAAGTCCCATCGTGCCGCACTTGAACCGCAAGCGCCACCTGCGGCGCGTGGCAATGAGCAGCTTCGCACCACCGGGCAAGAGCACTTCGAGCACCTGATGGCCCGGCGGTGCTTCGGGTGCCAGAGCACTGGCGGGCTTGGCCACCACTGCCTCCATCCACCGCAGCGGCTTGGCACTGCCCAATGCCTTGGGCGCCGCCTGGGCATACACACCGCGCGCGTGTCGCCGGGCCTGCGTCCGACAAGCAAAAGTCTGGTAGTTGACGCCCGCAGCACGCGCCAACTGCGTGCCCCTCAATCTGCTGTGCTCAAACGCATCCAGCAACTCCTCGCGCTGCTCGCGCGTGACCGTGACGCTTCAAAATCGCCGAGGCTGGGGCTGGCTAAGCGCCATGCATAGGAGCCGTAGTTTATAGCTACGGCTCTTCTGCATGACGACTTCTTTTAAGGGCTAGGTTTGACGGATACAACCGAACCGCGAAATGAAGCACCCAAAGACCAGCAAGTCCTCAAGAAGCCCACGGTTAGAAGGCAAGTCATGCTTCAATAGGCAGAGCAAGTCACACAAAAACGCTACTTTTTGGCTACCCGAAGCCACGTGAAAAAACACCCCCTATTCAGAGGTGACCATAAGTCAAAAATTTACTCAGTGTCGTCCTCCACTCCCTGGCGAACTGCTTCAGCGTCATCCCGAGCCCAAGGCGGTCTGCGCCGTGACAGGGAGCGTGGGATTGGCTTTGCCACGCTCGATCTTCCCGAGGTGTTCCCGGCTGACGCCACTTTCACGAGCGAGGCCGTATTTGCTCAGGCCAGAATGCTCCCGGAGTTCCTGAAGCCGACGCTGCAGCCGCTCGCGGATGCGCTGGGCGTCGTGGTAGTCATTCGAGTGCATGATTCTCCATGAAATTGAATGGTTGAGCTACTTCCCGCCTGCCAGCACGAGCAGCCCGCCGATGATCAGCGTGGCCCCCACGGCCATGCGCCAAGTAAAAGGCTCACCCAATAAAAGCACAGACAGAACTAGGGTGACAAGGATGCTGCCTTTATCCACCAGCGACACATACGACACGGTGCCCTTGTGCATGGCGCGGTAGTAGCACACCCATGAGAGTGTGGTGGTGAGGCCGGAAAGCGCCAGCAGGCCGATGGGCCGCCAGCCAGCCGTGCTCAGGGCCGCGGCGGCTTTGCCAGTGCCGGTCCAGAGGAAGGTGTTGAGCACGACGAAGCTGAACACGAACAAGGTGCGAACGGCGAGGCCAAGATCGGCACCTAGGGTTTTGAGTCCGGCCTTGGCGACGACAGAGGTCAACCCCGCGAAGAGCGCCGCACCGAAGGCATAGAGTTTCCAGCGTTCCATAGCCCGGCAGATTTTAGGCTGTTTTGCGGCCTCCAAACCGCGCATACAGCGCCGGGAGCAGAAACAGATTGAGCACCGTGCTCGTCGAGAGTCCGCCGAGAATGACGAGGGCCATGGGGCGTTCGATTTCGTTACCGGGGACATCACCTTTCAAAACGAGGGGAAGCAGAGCGAGCGCGGCGGTGGCGGCGGTCATCAGGATGGGGATGAGGCGCTCCTCGCTGCCGCGCAGGATGAGAGCGAGGCCGAAGGGTTGGGCTTCTTCAGTTTGCAGATGGCGGTAGTGGCTGACGAGAAGGATGCCGTTGCGCGCGGCGATGCCGAGCACGGTGGCAAAGCCGACAAGCGAACCGAGCGAGAGCACGCCGCCGCCTAGCCACGCGGCCATGACGCCACCGATGAGGGCAAAGGGCAAGGTGAGCGCAATGAGCAGGGTAAGGCGCAAGCTTTGGAAATCGGCGAGCAGCAAAGCAAGGATGCCAGCAAGACTGGCAAGCGAGAGCCACAGGAGGCGGCTCTGCGCCGACTGACGCTCAGCCCATTCGCCGAGGATTTCGGGATGGTAGCCGCGAGCGAAGGTGAGCTTGCCGAGGCGCTGCTCGATCTCGCGCACGACATCACCGAGCGCCTGGCCGGTGGCTACGTTGCAGGTGACGTCGATGCGGCGGGAGGCACCTTCGCGTTTGATAGCATTCGGCGTGGGCACGATGGCGAGATCGGCCACATCGGCGAGGCGCACATGGCCGCCTGCGGGTGTTTCGATCAAAAGCTCGCGCAGCGTGGTGTAGTCGGCCCGGGCGGATGGCACGCTCCAGACAGTGACATCATGGACGCGCTGTTCTTGATAGACTTCGCCGACTTTTCGCCCGCTGACGAGCGTGGTGACGGCCTGGCGGACCTGCCCGGCGGTGAGCCCGTGCAACGCGGCGTTATCAGGCCGGAGTTTGACGGTGATCTGCGGGACGAGCACCTGCGGCTCGACTTTCAAGGCGCTGACGCCGGGCACGTCCTTGAGTGCTTCACCGACTTCGGCGGCATGGGCACGGAGTTGATCAAGTTCCGGGCCGAAGATGCGCACGACGACGCTGGCGCTGGCTCCGGTGAGCACTTCCTTGATGCGCTCGCGCAGGAAGGTGAGCAGGTCGCGAGTGAGGCCGGGGTAGCCATCGACGACGGCCTGAACCATGTGAATCGTCTCGTCGTAGGGCGCGGCGGGATCGAGGCTGATCCACAGCTCAGTGAAATCAGGGCCGACGACTTCATCCGCCACCTCGGCACGGCCGATGTGCGCGCCTTGATTGCGCACGCCGGGCACTTTCATGAGATCGGTGGCAGCGGCGATGGTGATGCGCTTGCTGGCCTCGACGCTCGTGTTTGGCTTTTCGAGCCAGTGCATCAGGAAGTCTCGTTCTTTGAAGCTAGGGAGAAACTCTTCTTTGAGCTGTGTGTGCCAGACCCAACCGGTGCCGGTGAAGGCGGCAATCAAAATCAACATAGCAAGCCACGGACTGCGGGCGAACAAGGGAAGGATGCCGCGATAGATGGCCTTCATGCCGCGTGAGAGCAGCGCGTCCCGATGAGTGCCGGGCTTCACCTTGAGCAGCATCAAACTCAGCGCGGGCGTGAGCGTGAGCGCCACGGCGAGTGAGGCGGTGATGGCGAGGATGTAGGAAAGTGCGAGCGGCTGGAAGAAAGTGCCTGCGAGTCCCGGTAGGAAAAACACGGGCACAAAGACGAGCACGATGATGACGCTGGCATAGACGACGGCGCTGCGGACCTCCAGTGAGGCATCGAGCACGACTTTGAGCTTCGGCAGCGGATTGGCGAGCAACGCGTTCTGCCTCATGCGGCGCAAAATGTTTTCCACATCAATGATGGCATCATCCACGACTTCGCCGAGGGCGATGATGAGGCCCGCGAGGATCATGGTGTTGATCGTTTCACCGCGCCAGCGCAGCAACAGCAGGGCAATGGCGAGCGAGAGCGGGATGGCGGTGATGCTGATGATGGTGGTGCGCCAGTCGCCGAGAAACAAGGCGAGCACGACAACGACGAGCAGGCAGCCAAGCCACAGCGCCCCGGTGAGATGATCAATCGAGAGCTGAATGAAAGTAGCGGGCCGGAAGATGGTGCTGTCGATGGTGACGCCTGGCAGCGCCGGCTGCATGTCCTCCAGAACCTTTTCGACGCCGATGGTGACATCCAGCGTATTGCCCCACGGCTGCTTCTCGACGATGAGCAGGATGCCATCGCCATCATTAATGACGGCATCGCCGATAAGCGGCGGATTGCCGATCTTGACTTCCGCCACATCGCCGAGGCGGATGGGAGCGCCGTTGCGGAACTCGACCACGGTGTGGGCGAGATCGTCGGCGGTGGTGATGAGGGAGAGTTGGTTGACGGGCAGGCGGAGATTCGGCGTGTCAATAAAGCCGCCCGCGCTGATGACAGCGGCATCGCCTGCGGCCTTCGTGATGGCATCCAGCGTGACACCGGCAGCGCGGAGTTTCTGTGGATCGACGAGCACTTGAAACTGTCTGTCCCGCTGGCCCCAGATGGCCACGTTTGCCACGCCGGGAACGGACATGAGGCGCGGGCGCATGGTCCACACGGCCAGCTCGCTCAGCGCCATTTGGTCGAGCGTCTTGGAAGTGAGGCCCACCTTCAACACACGGCTCAGGGATGAATAGGGAGCCATGAGCACAGGCGGCTTCACCACGGCGGGTAGGCGGTTTTGTGCGAGATTTAAGCGCTCTTGAACAAGCTGGCGTGCTTTGAGAATGT
>CAXNNN010000247.1:0-5848 GCA_964203095.1 Verrucomicrobiaceae bacterium
CACTGGCCGAGTTCAAACCTCACGTGGTGACGGAGATCGGCAAGGGCTGCGTGGGTGCCTGGAATCTCGCGGCGGAGCACAGCACGGGCGACATCCTCGTGCAACTGTCCGACGATTGGCTTCCCCTGCCCGGCTGGGATGATTTGTTCGAGCATCGCATGGGCAGCCTGCGCAAGCCGAAGGTGCTGCGTATCAGCGATGGGCACCGCATCGACGACCTGCTGTGCATGGCCATCCTGAACCGCAAACGCGTGGAGCAGCAGGGCTGGTTTCTGCCCCCGGCCTACACAGGCATCTACTCAGACGATGAGTTCAGCTTCCGCGCCTTTGACGATGATTGTGTGGTGGATGCGCGTGACTTGGTCTTCACGCACGAGCACCCCAACTATGATGAAAGCATTCCGATGGACGAGACCTATCACCGTCAGAACGACAACGCCAAGTATGCCGAGGCCAAGGCCATCTTCCTGCACCGCAATCCTGAGGCAAAGAAGCGCTGGTTCGTGAAGGATCATTGGGAGCGCAAGTTCGTCACGAAGGCTGCTTTTGCAGAGATAAAGAAGCTGGCCGTGAAGAAAATTTGAAGACAATACGATTTCTCGTTGCGGGCTGCGAAAGGTTAGTTACTATCTCGGCCCTCGCACTGAGTCACGGAGCGGTAGCTCAATGGTTAGAGCGCTGCCCTGTCACGGCAGAGGTTGCGGGTTCGAGTCCCGTCCGTTCCGCCAGTGGAGTATAAAAAAGCGAGTCCTGCAAGGGGCTCGCTTTTTTGTTGCACCTCTGTCTCCCCCTGATCCTGTGCACTCATCATGGAGCGTGAAATCACCACTTTCGAGTCACGGGTGTATGAGGCTACAAGCCTGATTCCGCCAGGCATGGTCACGACCTATGCCACTATCGGCCGCATCATAGGCTGCCACTCGCCACGTGCCATCGGTCAGGCTCTGCGGCGCAATCCCAACATCCCCGAGGTGCCCTGCCATCGAGTGATCAGCAGTGACCTAACGCTGGGCGGCTACAGTGGCGAACGAGCAGGCCCATCTCTGGATCAAAAGCGCCGCTTGTTGAAGGCTGAAGGCGTTATCTTTGTCGATGATCGACTGGCTCATGAATCTCAACTCTGGAGTGGACACTGATGCGTGAAGTCAAGGATACGGCGCGTGCTCTGGTGCGCATCGGTTACGATGGCAAGGTGCACAAAACCTTCCGTGGTCATCTCGCGAAGGAGCGCTTCGAGAATGAAGTGCGCGTGCTCCGCTATCTTGAAGACAAAGGCTGCGGCTTCGTGCCGCGCTTGCTAGAGACGGATGCAGAGAAGCTGCACCTTGTGACCAACAACTGTGGCAGCCGTGTGGACCGCATGGGCGATGAACGAATGTTGGAACTCTTCGCCGAGCTGGAGCACTTCGGCGTGCGCCATGATGATCAAGCGCTGCGCAACGTGACCTACCGCGCCAGCGACGGCCGTTTCTGCCTGATCGACTTCGAGTTCGCTACGATCCTGGAGCATCCCGAACTGGCACCGCCCAAGCCGGAGCCGGATGCGAAGTGAATTCCGACAGGATTTACGGGATGGCAGGATTATGCAGGATGAATTGACGACTGGGTCACTGTCCTTCTAAAATTCTTTTCCTGTTAATCCTCAAATCTTGTCAATCCTGTCCCAAATGCCCCACCCCCCTTTCGCCCTCCGCTGGTCTGGCATGACTGACAAGGGCCGAGTGCGTGCGAACAATGAAGATGCCTTTCTTGCTCTGACCTTCAATTCGCGTGAGGTGCGCTACCTCGGCAAGGTCGGTGAGGGCACGCTGCATGATGCTGACTATGTCTTTGCGGTCAGCGATGGCATGGGGGGCGCGAAGAGCGGGGAGTTCGCTAGCAAGATTGCCACCGAGAAGATCACGCAATTGCTACCCAAGAGCTTCAAGCAATCGGCGCTTGGCATTTCCTCCGGCTTTGGCGATGTGCTGGGCGAACTGTTCACCTCGATCCATGGCGAGCTGCTAAGGCTTGGCCGTGTGTATGATGAGTGCCGCGATATGGGCGCGACGTTGACGCTCGCTTGGTTCACGCCGGAGTGGATGTTTTTCGGCCATATCGGCGACAGTCGCCTCTATTACCTGCCATATGATGGGCCAATGAAGCAGATCACCGACGACCACACCTATGTCGGCCATCTGCGCCGCACGGGACAGGCTAATGAACGCCAGGCCCGCACGCATCCAGGCAAGAACGTGCTGAACAAGTCGCTAGGCTCCGGGCATCAGTTTGTCGATCCGCATGTCGGTGCCGTGGGCTTCGAACCTGGAGATCGGTTCCTCATTTGTTCCGACGGCATCGTGGATGGCCTGTGGGATCGAGCGCTGGAGGAGCACACGCGCACTGCGGATGCCCACAGCGCGGCGTTGCTGTTGGTGAAGACCGCCATCGAAGAAGGCAGCCGCGACAACTGCACGGCGCTGCTGATTGAGGTTTGTGCTATCAGGGACTGACGGCATCTTGAATCATTCAGAAAGCATCGTGAATCTGTAATCGCACCCTCAAGCGAAACGCACCATGAATACGCCCGTTAGAAAAACCAATACCATGACAACACTCCCCACGACCAATACGCACAGCAAGACCATCGGCTACCTGCTGTGGATCTTCGGCTTCACTGGCTCGCACCGCTTCTACTATGGGCGGCCGATCACGGGCACCATCTGGCTCTTCACGCTGGGCTTGCTTGGCGTCGGCTGGATCATCGACTTGTTTCTCATCCCGCACATGGATCGCACGGCGGACAAACGCTTCGTTGCCGGCCCCTTCGACTACTCCGTTGCATGGTTGCTACTGACCTTCCTGGGCCTGTTTGGCATCCATCGCTTCTATCAAGGCAAGATCATCACGGGCATCATTTACCTGTGCACCGGTGGTCTCTTCGCCGTGGGCGTGATCTATGACTTCTGGACACTGAACACGCAGATTAGCGACAAAAACGCTGGCTTGGCATAACACTGCAAAACTCAATCAAGAGGCTTGGAAGGCTGGGAAAGGCGTGTATCCTGCGCTCCCCCTACCCCTTCCAAGCCCATGATCAAAGTCGGTCTCGTCTCCCTCGGTTGCGCCAAGAATCTCATCGATTCGGAGGTGATGATCGGCCATTTGCAGCAAGCAGGCATGGCCATGACGCCAGACGCCGACCTGGCCGACGTGCTCATCATCAACACCTGCTCCTTCATCGATATGGCGAAGAAGGAAAGCATTGGAGCCGTCCATGAGGCCGTCGACGGCCGCGCCGAGTCCCCGCAGCGCAAGAAGCAGAAGATCATCGTCGCTGGCTGCATGGCACAGCGTTTTGCTCAAGAACTGCCAGGCGCGATGCCCGAAGTGGATGCCTTCATTGGCCTGGATCAAGTGACGCAGGTCGCGCCGATCATTCAGAAGCTCATGGGCACGGAGCACACCGAGCAGGAGAACCACGTCACCAAGACGCCGCAGTGGATTCCCGATTATGACACGCCGCGCTTCCGCCTGACGCCAAAACACATGGCGTATGTGAAGATCGCCGAGGGCTGCAATCACACGTGCTCCTTCTGCATCATCCCGCGCATCCGCGGCCGTCATCGCAGCCGCACTCAGGACAGCATTGTCCGTGAGGTGCAGGACCTCGTGAAGGCAGGCGTGAAGGAGATCAATCTGATCAGCCAGGATACGACCTACTTCGGCATGGACAAGTGGGAGGACTCGCGCCCGAATCCGCGTAGCCCCGTGGACAGCAGCAAGGGCCACTCGCTCTCCACCCTGATTCGCGCCTTGAACGCCATCGAAGGCGACTTCTGGATTCGCCTGCTCTACACACACCCCGCGCACTGGAGCGACGACCTCATCTCCGCCATCGCCGACAGCCCCAAGGTGGCCCGCTACATCGACATGCCGTTGCAGCACATCAGCGATCACATGCTGGGCCTGATGAAGCGAGAGACCGACGGCAACTACATCCGCGACCTCATCAAACGCATCCGTGCCGGCATTCCCGAAATCGCCATCCGAACCACCTTCATCGTTGGCTTCCCGGGTGAAACCGAGGGCGACTTCAACGAGCTGATCCGCTTCATTGAGGACGAAAAGTTCGAGCGCGCTGGCATCTTCGAATACAGCCGCGAAGACGGCACCCGTGCCGCCAAGATGGAAGGCCATCTGCACCACATGACCCGCAAGAGCCGCTGGAACGAAGCCATGCGCGCCATCCAGCGCAATGTGGAGCACGTGAACGAAAAGCTCGTCGGCAAAACCATGCGCGTGCTCGTCGAAGAACCCGGTGTCGCCCGCAGCCAGTGGGATGCCCCCGACATCGACAGCACCGTCCTCGTGGCCAAAGATGTGCCCGTGGGCAGTTTCGTCGATGTGACCGTCAAGGAATGGCGCGGGTATGATTTGGTGGCGGCGTGAGCCATCGCAATGGCCAAAGATATTTAGTTCGGTGTTCACGCTTTAGCGTGCCTCCGCTGCCCAAAAGCACGCTAAAGCGTGAACACCGATCCAGCCTGCAGCAGAGTGACGACAGGAATGTCGTGACTCCTTGGGGCTTGCGCATCGCCCACCCTGCGCCTTCTTAGCCGCCCGTTTTTTATGAGCACTGAGCAGCGCAAAGCATTCCCCTTCGCCGAGTTTGAACCCAAGTGGCAGGCCACCTGGGAGCAAGCGAAGGCCTTCCGCACGCCGAACCCTGGCGATGCCGATTTTGATGCCACGAAGCCGAAGTATTTCGTGCTCGACATGTTCCCCTACCCCAGCGGCAACGGCCTGCATGTCGGCCATCCCGAGGGCTACACGGCTACCGACATCATTGGCCGCTTCAAGCGCATGACCGGCCACAACGTGCTGCACCCGATGGGTTGGGATGCCTTTGGCCTGCCTGCTGAGCAATACGCAATCAAGACCGGTCAGCACCCGCGTGCGACGACCGAGAAGAACGTGGCCAACTTCACCGCACAGTTGAAGCGCCTGGGCTTCGCCTATGACTGGGACCGCGAGGTGAACACGACCGATCCCGGCTACTTCAAGTGGACGCAGTGGATCTTTTTGAAGCTGTATGGCTCGTATGTGAACGACGAGGGCAAGGCGCGTCCGATCAGCGAGCTGGAAGCACAAGGCCTGAGCCGCGAGGAGATCGACGCGCGTCGTCTGGCCTTCGTGAGCGAAGCCCCCGTGAACTGGTGTCAGGAATTGGGCACGGTGCTGGCCAATGAAGAGGTGGTGGATGGAAAGAGCGAAGTCGGCGGTTTCCCCGTCGAGCGCCGCCCCATGCGCCAGTGGATGCTGCGCATCACGTCCTTCGCCCAACGCTTGATCGACGAACTGGATGGCCTCGACTGGCCCGAAGGTATTCGCGCGCTGCAACGCAATTGGATTGGCCGCAGCGAGGGCGCGCAAGTCACCTTCAAGACCGAATCAGGCGAGCCCATCACCGTCTTCACCACCCGCCCCGACACCTTGTTCGGCGCGACTTACATGGTGCTGTCGCCGGAGCATCCGCTGGTCGAGACAATCACGACAGAAGCTCAACGCGAGGCCGTGCAGGCATATCAGAAGTCCGTCGCCTCCAAGAGCGACTTGGAGCGCACCGAACTGGCCAAGGAAAAATCCGGCGAGTTCACCGGCGCTTATGCGATCAATCCGGTCAACGAGGAGAAGATTCCGATCTGGATCGCTGACTACGTGCTCATGTCTTACGGCACCGGCGCTATCATGGCTGTGCCTGCGCATGATCAGCGTGACTTTGAGTTCGCAAAGAAATTTGGTTTGCCAATCATGCAAGTGGTTCAACCTCCTGGCGATCAAGCCTGGCAAGGCTTCACCGACAATG
>CAXNNN010000248.1:0-5845 GCA_964203095.1 Verrucomicrobiaceae bacterium
TCGCCAATTCAGCACGACAGGCCAGATACGTGTCATCCACGATCTTGTGCATGCCCCGTTCCTTGAGCAGCGCGATTGCGGCCTGGAAGGCGATGAACTTGCCCAGCTCGGCCATGTCGATGCCGTAGCAGTCTGGGTAGCGAATCTGCGGGGCGGTGCTGACCACCACGATGCGGCGTGGATTGGTGCGACCGAGAATGCGCAGAAGATTGGTCTTCAGCGTGGTGCCACGCACGATGGAGTCGTCGATCACGACCAGATTGTCCTTCTCCGTGACCACGCCGTAGGTCACGTCATAGACGCTGGACACCAGCTTATCACGCCCGGTCTCCTGCGCGATGAAGGTGCGCATCTTGATGTCCTTGAGCACGATCTTCTCGGCACGCGGCCAGTTGCGCAGCACGAGGTCGTCGAGCATTCCTTCGTCGATCTGACCGCGCTTCAGCATCTCCATGAGCGCGTCCTTGACCACGTTGCGGCGGCTTTTGCGCAGGCCGTCGAGGAAGCCGAAATACGCCGTTTCGGCTGTGTTTGGAATGAAGCTGAGCACGGTGTGCTCGAAGTCGTTGTCGATGGACTCGATCAACTGCGGCACCAGCTTCTCGCCCAGGCGCTTGCGCTGTTGGTAGATCACCGCGTCGTTGCCGCGCGAGAAGTAGATGCGCTCGAACGAGCACGGCTTCAGCGCCTGCGGTGCCGTGAACTCCGAGATGGTCAGCGAGCCATCGGCCTTCATCACCGCCACACAGGCGGGCGGCAGTTCCTTGACCTCGTCAAAGCCCACTTCCAGCACGGACATCAAGGCCACGCGCTCACTGGCCACGACGAAAATCTCGTCATTCTCGAAGTAGTAGCAGGGGCGAATGCCATTCGGGTCGCGCATGACGAACAGGTCGCCATTGCCGATGGCACCAACGATCGTGTAGCCGCCGTCCCAGAGGTGCGCGGACTTGCGAATGACATCGGCCACATCCAGCTGCTCGCTGATGTGTGGGGGGATTTCCTCGCCGGGCATCCCAGAATCGCGTAGCTGATGGTAGAGCTGCGTGTGCGCTTCATCGAGTTGGAAGCCGATTTCCTCCAGCACGCTCTGCGTGTCGGTGCCATGCACGGGATGCTGGCCGCGCTTGCGCATCACCTCATTCAGTTCGCTGGTGTTGGTCAAGTTGAAATTGCCCATCACCATCAGGCTGCGCGTCGGCCAAGTGCTGCGGCGCAAATACGGGTGCAGACAGCCCTTGCCGAAGTCACCGCTGGTCCCGTAGCGCAGGTGGCCCAGGTAAACCTCGCCTGCCATTTCGAACTCTCGCTTGATCGCCACCGGGTCTTCCTGAAAGGACAGGTATTCGGACCCAAAGTCGTCGCGCTCCTGCTTGCGCTCCTTGTCGATGCGTCGGGCGATGCGCTTGTATTCCTTCATCTCGTCCTCAAACATCTCGCCAATACGCTCCGCCGAGACCATGGAGCGAATGCGGAACATGTAGGGCAGCCCCGGCGGCATCTCCAGCTTGCAGCAACCAATGCCCACGCCGTCCTGGCCGCGATTGCGTTGCTTCTGCATCAGGGCCTGCAGCAGGTTGAAGCCATGCAGAGCTCCGCGCCCGGTCTCATGGAAATAGGCCAGGGGCTTTTTCAGCCTGACGACGGCAATGCCGCACTCGTGCTTGATGGGATCGCTCATGCGTAAAGTTGAGCACTTTCATTGGCACGTTCAGTCGGCGAGCGCAAGGGGCAGGAAAATGAGGCCTAACGGCTCAGGAATGCGCATGCAGCCCATTCGCGAAGCTGCCATAGTCGCGTCTTGCCCTTTGAATTCCCCCACGACCCGCGCTAGACTTGCGGCCCCATGAATTTCCGCATCATCAGCGCCCTCGTGCTTCGCTACCTGTTCCTTTACACGCGGACGCCCATGCGCTTGATCGAACTGATCTTCTGGCCGCTCGTGGACTTGATGGTGTGGGGTAATCTGACTCTGTTCCTGAAGGACAACACGAGTGAATCCTTTGGTGGCTTTTTGATGTTCCTCATCGGCGGCATGATCCTGTGGGACGTGCTATTCCGTGCCCAGCAAGGCGTGGCTATTTCGTTCTTGGAAGACGTGTGGACACGCAATCTGTTGAACATCTTCGTCGCGCCCGTTCGCACCACGGAATACGTCGCCGCCACGTTCACCATCGGCTTCCTGCGCATCTGCGTGACCGTGTTCGTGCTGTCTCTGTGCGCGGGGTTTGGCTATGGCTTCAACGTCTTCTCCATGAAGTGGGCGCTAATCCCGTTCTTTATCAACCTGCTCGTCTTCGGCTGGTCCCTGGGCATGATTTCCACCGCGCTGATCCTGCGCTGGGGTCAGGCGGCCGAGTCGTTGGCCTGGGCCATTCCATTCTTCATCCAGCCCATTGTCGCGGTGTTTTATCCCGTCGCCAAGCTGCCTGCGGTGCTGCAACCCATTGCGCTCGCCTTCCCGGCTACGCATGTGTTTGAAGGCATGAGAGAAGTGCTCGACCCTAACAATGGCCAGCTCAACTGGAACCACATGTTCTGGGCCGCCGGGCTGAACATCGTCTTCTTAGCCATCGCCGGTGCGATCTTTGGCGGCATGTTGAAGATGACCAAGAAGCGCGGCCTGCTGACGAAGTTTGCAACGCAGTAGGTCTAATGAGGCAAGTTCGTTCGGTGTTCACGCTTCAGCGTGCTCAGTCGGGAAACGCTAACGCGTGAGCACCGAGCATGCTCACTCTCTGTCCCTCACCCGCCGACGCACTGCCATGATCAGTGCGCTACAAACGCCCAGCGCCAGCATGCTCAACGACACCTGCGCAATAGCCTTGGTCAGGGATTCCTTGGCCATGCTGCTCCCCGCCAGCGCGACGGGGATATTGCTGGGCAAGTAGCCGAGAAACGTGCCGATCAAGAAGGTGCGGTGGCGCGTGGACAGCACGCCGAGGAGCACATTGGGCACGATGCCGGGCACCGGTAGCTGACGAGCGACGAAGATGCTTCCAATGGTCGGCTTCTCCAGCAGTGAGCGGAGCTTGTCGGTCTTGGCGAGCTGACGTTTCACCCACAGCTTCGGTGCCCAGAGACGCGTGATCAAGAAGGCCCCATAAGAGCCCAGCACGCCTGCAAACTGAGAAGCGAGCACGCCTTCCACAAATCCAAACAGCACACCGCCCAGCCCGCACAGCACCAACCGTGGCACGCCGACGGCAATACCGATGACGCTGCCAAGAATGAAAAAGGCGTGGGCCTTCCAGCCATAAGCATCCACTTGCTGCTTGAGGTTCTGTGCCTCCGCGAGCCACTGCTTCAGCGGCGTGAAATGCAGCACCGCAATGATGCCCGCGACGATGAGCGCTCCGATAAGCAGGCGCAGCGTTTCTTTCTTGGGGTCTTGTTGGGGGTCAGGAGGCATGAGGTGCTATGAGGGGAGGAAGATCAACCACAGATAGGCACAGATGCACACGGATTGTTGCTCCCAGGCGGCACAGGCAGACTCATCAATCTGGGGCCACATTCACCCCGCGAACTTCCCCGGATTCAGAATGCCCTCAGCATCCAGCGCGAGCTTCAAGCGCCGATGCAACTCACGCGCACCTTCGCCCACGGCATCAGCGAACCAGCGACCTTTAGCAATGCCCACACCGTGTTCCCCCGTGATCGCTCCATTCCAGGCGATGACTTGTTTGAACAGGCGATCCAACGCAGCCTCAGCACGCTCGCGAATCTCTGGGTCGGTCATGTTCGGCACCATGATGTTGACGTGGATGTTGCCATCGCCCGCGTGGCCGAAGCTGGCGATGGGGAAGCCGCACTCGGCCTGCAACTGCTCGGCGAATTCAACCAAATCGACCAGCTTGCTGCGCGGCACCACGATGTCTTCGTTCAGCTTGATCAGTCCCGTGTTGCGCAGGCTGTAGCTGAACTCGCGGCGCAGCTTCCAGAAGCGCTCGCAGGCCTCCTCACCCATCGCGGCTTCAACACGAATGGCTCCACAACCTTCGACCAAGGTTTGCAGCTTCTTGAGTTCGAGCTGCACGCTTTCCTCATGACCATCGATCTCGACGAGCAAATGCGCATCACCTTGGGGCGTGACGGACTCGCCCAGGTAATCGCGTGCCGCCTTGAGCGTGAACTTGTCCGCGATCTCCAGCGCGCTCGGCAGGAAGCCACTGCCCAGGATCGTCTGCACGGCACCAGCGGCTTGCGCGAAGTTGTTGAAGCCCGCGCTGAGCATGGCGCGGGTCGGCGGATGCGGCAGCAGGCGCAGCGTGGCTTCGGTAACAATGCCGAGCATTCCTTCGCTGCCAACGAACAGGCCGACCAAATCAAAGCCGGTCTTGTTCTTGTGGCAGCGACCGCCCGTTTTGACGATGGTGCCATCGGCCAGCACGGCTTCCAAACCGAGCACGTAATGCCGGGTGACGCCGTATTTCAGACAGCGTGGGCCACCTGCATTCGTGGCGAGATTGCCGCCCAGGCTGCACTCCTTCAGGCTCGCGGGGTCAGGCGGGTAGAACCAGCCGAGCTTGCGCACGGCGCTTTGCAGTTCGCCCGTGATGACTCCCGGCTCGACGACCGCGACACCGTCGGCGGTGTTGATTTCTTTGATTTTGTTCATGCGCGCCATTGACAGCGCAATACCGCCGCGCAGCGGCACGCACCCGCCGACATAGCCGACGCCTGCACCACGCGCGGTGACCGGAATTTTCTGCTCATTGGCGAAACGCAGCAGCTTCGACACTTGCTCGGTGGTGGTCGCAAAAACGACGACCTCGGGCGGGTTCGCGGCGAACCATTTGTCGGTGCTGTGCACGGCAAGGTCGTCAGTCGTGGTGGACACGGCGTCCGAGCCGAGGAGGGCGATGAGTTGATCGGCGAGCATGGGGGAAAGTAATGAGTGATTAGTGCTGAGTGGTTAGTTCAGAAGTCTAAATACCAAGCACCGATTACTGAGCACTTTCTCAACCCGCCATCATTCACTTTTTCTGCGCTGCCATTGTGTTCCGACAGCATACACGGCCAATCCCACCCCCAGTGTGGCTAAGCCCGCAAGCAGCTCTTTGGGGTGCTGCCCCGCCATGAACCAGATCATGTAAATCGTCATGCCCGCGAACAGCATCGGCGTGATCGGATACAGGGGCACGCGAAACGGACGAGGGGCATCGGGGCGACGAATGCGCAGCCAAATGACCGCCAGCACGGCTAGGCATGACGAGCTGACCAGCAGGCACTCCACGTAGCGCAGCACTTCCTCAAAGGTGCGCGTCAGCAGCATCAGCAGGGACATGCCCGCGACGACGAGCACCGACACCACGGGCGTGCCTGCCTTGTTTTGGTAAGCCAGCGCCTTCAAGAAGGGCACGTCCTCGCCCATGCGTTCGTTCACGCGCGAGCCTGCGCAGATCATGCTCGCCACGGTGGAGATCAGGCCGAAGGCGATCAGGAAGCCCATGAACTTGCCGCCCGTTGCGCCGAAGATCGCCTGCGCAGCGATGAGTGCTGCCTCAGGCTTGTTGGCCATTTGATCCCACGGCGCGCGCCAGAGGAAGACCGCGTTCAGCGCCACGTAGAGGATCGTCACGATAATCGTACCGGTGATCAACGCGCGCGGCATGTTTTTCTGCGGCTCCTGCACTTCACCTGCCACATAGGCCGCGCCATTCCAGCCCTCGTAGGCATACATCACGTAGATCAGCGAAATGGCGAAGGCGGGCGAGAAATAGAGCGCCTGATCGCCGGCCTTCGGTAGCAGGTCGTTATGCACACCGCCAGGCAGGAACACAGCGCCCGCGATGAAAGCGAGAATGAGGAACACCTTCAGCACCGTCACGCCGCCGAGGAAACG
>CAXNNN010000249.1:0-5840 GCA_964203095.1 Verrucomicrobiaceae bacterium
GAGTCGTGCGCCGCTGATTTTGGCTTCGGCCTCGCCACGACGTGTCCAGCTTTTGCGCGAGGCAGGCTTCCATTTCGAAGTCGTCGTGCCCGCCGTGGACGAGGCGCATGATCCCTCGCTGAGCTGTCAGGCGCTGACGATTGCCAATGGCGAACTCAAGGCGCGTGCCGTGTTTGTGCAGCATCCTGAAGCTGTCGTCATCGGTGCCGATACGCTCGTTTACATCGACGATCATCCCTTGGCCAAGCCCTCCGACATGGACGACGCACGGGCCATGCTGCGCCGTCTTTCAGGCCGCACGCATCAGGTCTGCACGGGCGTCGCGGTGGTGAGTGCGGACGCGGTGAAGACCTTTGCGGTGATCACGAATGTGACCTTCAGATCGCTCACGGCGGACATGATCGCCGACTACCACGGCAAAGTGAATGTGCTCGACAAAGCGGGTGGTTACGCCGTGCAGGAGCACGGTGATTTGATCGTGGAGCGGGTGGAAGGCTCGCGCACGAATGTGATCGGCCTGCCGATGGATGAGGTGAGCGCCGTCTTGAGATGGCGACACTAGGCGACCAGTTCGCGCATGGGTCGCACGGACACGGCAGGAAGGGGTTTCCCTCCGACCCGTAGATCCTGCACTTCTTCCCGAACCACCGCGATGAGTCGTGAGTAAACTTCCTCTTCATCTTCGCCGTGACAAACACCACCAAGAAATAGATCCGGGCAGAAGCCAATATAGCATTGGTCTTCATCGCTCCACTCGATCCAGTGATGATAGGGAATAGCGTTAGCTTTCATGGCTTGATTCGTTGAATGGCTTCTTTCACCTGCTTCTCCTGGTAGTGCTTGGCATCGCCACCAGCCTTGCCGTCCAAGGTAAGGCTCCCTTGCAGACCGATGTGTCGATACTTACGGTGGTCGCCTTTGCCCTAACCTTTCACCAAGTAAAAGCCTGCCGACTCAAGGTCGCTGATCAATTCACGAATCTTGCGCGGCATATGAAAGTAATAACGGGAACTCAGCCCAGGTTCAAGCCAGACGGTGGACTTTTCGTTATTCCATGCTCATGCTCGCACCTGCCCCATGAAGCCCTACTACATCACGACCGCGATCGACTACACCAACGCAGCGCCGCACATCGGCCATGCTTATGAGAAGGTGCTGGCGGACGTGATGGCGCGGTATCAGCGACTGGTGGGCAACGAGGTTTACTTCCTCACCGGCGTCGATCAGCACGGCCAGAAAGTGCAAAAAAAGGCCGCCGAAGCGGGGGTGGAGCCGCAGGCTTTTGTCGATGGCGTGACCGCGCACTTCACCGCGCTCTGGGAGAAGCTGGGCGTGCACTACGACGGCTGGGCCGCGACCACCGCCGAACCGCACAAGAAGGTGGTGCAGGCGATCCTGACCAAGTTGCACGATGCGGGACAGCTCTACAAAGCCTCACGCCATGGCCACTACTCGGTGCGTCAGGAGCAGTTCCTTACCGACAAGGAGCGCCGCGAAGACGGCACCTTTGGCGAGGAATGGGGCGAGGTGATCGAGTTGGAAGAAGCGAACTGGTATTTCAAGCTCAGCGAGCATGTCGAGTGGTTGAAGGGCTACATTCGCAGCCACCCTGACTTCATCTTCCCGGCCTTCCGCGCGAACGACGTGATCAACGCGCTGGAAAGCGGCTCGGTGGACCTTTGCATCTCGCGCCCCAAAGAGCGCCTCACCTGGGGCATCCCGCTGCCGTTCGATCCTGAATTCGTGAACTACGTGTGGTTCGACGCGCTGGTGAACTACATCAGCTTCGCGGGCTATCTCGCGGACGAAGTGGGCAACACGGGACTGCCGGACTTCAAGAAACTCTGGCCTGCGAACGCGCACATCATTGGCAAGGACATCCTCAGCCCGCCGCACGCGATCTATTGGCCCACGATGCTGCACGCGATGGGCTTCAGTGATGATGAGATCCCGCAGGTCATCGTGCATGGCTGGTGGAACCTGCGCGGTGGCAAGATCAGCAAGAGCCTGGGCAATGTGATCGACCCGAACGTGCTGGCCGACACCTTCACGCCTGATGGTCTGCGCTTCTATTTGATGAAAGACATCGCCACCGGCTATGACGCCGACTTCAGCGATGAACGCATCCTCATGGCCTACAACAAGGATCTTGGCGGTGGCCTGGGCAACCTGCTCAATCGCTCGCTGAAGATGGCCAATAACTACCGTGGTGGCGTGCTGAAAATCGGCAGCTACGATGATGAGGTGTGTGCGTCATTGCGCGCCATCACCGCCGAAGCCGAGGCTGCCTATCCGT
Organism: Verrucomicrobiaceae bacterium; assembly: GCA_964203095.1. Classification (GTDB taxonomy): domain Bacteria; phylum Verrucomicrobiota; class Verrucomicrobiia; order Verrucomicrobiales; family Verrucomicrobiaceae; genus JAEUHN01. Next base: position 2,297 of record CAXNNN010000249.1, read on the forward strand.
CAAAGATGGAGTCGTGGGCCATCCACCAAGGCATTGAAGAAGCCTGGAAGATCGTGACGGCCGCGAATGGCTTCATCGAGCAAACGCAGCCCTTCAAGCTGGCGAAGGATGAAACGCAGGCCGCACGTCTGGATGCGGTGCTGCACCACTTGGCCGAGTCAATTGCCCACGTCACCGTGCTGCTGAACCCGATCATGCCGACGATGTGTGCGAAGATTCGCGAGCAGCTCGGCTGGACCTTGCCGGAAGGCTTCAAGCTCAGCGACCTGAAGTGGGGCCTGCTGCCGGACGGGCACAAGCTCGGTGAAGGCGTGCCGCTGTTCCCGCGTGTGGAAATCAAGGAGTGATCAAGGAGAGGGGACATTCTTGTCCCCAAGGCCGGGGGACATTCCTGTCCCCCCGTAGCGGAGCAAGCTACCGGGACAAGAATGTCCCGGTGCCTTGGCGACAGGAATGTCGCGCCTCCTTGGTTCTATTTCCCTGCCACATTCCCGCCCGCAGCACTCGGCAGTGTCTTGATGCGTTGGGTCGCACTCAGGCCGTGCTTGTCGGGCTCATACATGGCCTCGATGCGGGCACTCGGGGCGATGACGTCTCCCTCCGCCACCACACGGGCGAGGTAACTCATTTCGAAGGTGCCTTTGCCTGGCGCGTAGTCAGTGAAGAACAGCGCACGGTCAGTGCGCAACTCGCGATGATCGCAGAACCAAGGCTCGGCGGCTTCATCCTGGGCGTTCTGGCGCACGTTGGCGGTGTCGAACTCAGGGTTCACGGCCTCGAAGACGGCAGGCAGCGGGTCGTCGATAGCGAGGTAACGATCACCGCCGCCAATGGTCACGGCCAGTTTTACGAGCACCATGTCGCCGACGCGCAGGCTGTTGATGCCTTCGATGCTGCCATCGGGCAGCAGCTTCTCATAGGTGCGTGTGATGCCGTAGCCAGCGTTCTCGCCTGCGAACTCGCGCAGGTTCGACCAACTGCGGGCCTCGACACGCGCCTGCACCTGACGATCCGCAGGAATGCGGGCGGTCATCGGCTGAGCGAGCAGCGTGGGGTTCAAGACGAAGCTGCCTCGTGCGATGGAGGCAGGCTTGGGCAAGTCGAGCATCATCTGCTGGCCACCCCAGGTCGCATTCACCGCGAGCGGCAGGGCCGTGTTTTTCAGGCTGCGTTCATAAGCGCTCATCGCGAACAGCGTCCATGCATTGGTGAAGGTATTGCCCCATTCGCCACGAGCGTTGCGTTGTTGCAGCAGCGCCTGCACGGTGGCTTGCGCCTCCGTGGTCATGCCCTGGTCCACACACGCGAGAAGTTTTAGTGCCAGGTTCACACGATTGCCCGACCAATGCGCCCAGCGCGGAGTTGGTGGCGGAGCAGGCTTCTTCACTTCCTTCTTCTTCTTGGTGACCGCCTTCTTGCTATCAGCTTTGGTGTTCACGGCCTTGGCCGCAGTTTGAGGTGCGACCCCGAGCAAGTTGCGAATCTGCACGCTTGGCGAATCGGTGATGCACATGGACAGGGCGAGGAAGAGCTTGCCCAGCTCGGGCAGCGACTCACGCTTCTTGTAGAGCAGGTTTTGGTAAGCCTCTTCCGCTTGGCCGCCCTTCGCCAGGGTGTAAACGGCGAAACAAGAATCGACCAGCGTGGCGGGATCGCGTTCGTCTTCCAGATTGCGCAGGGCCTTGCTCAGATACGCGAGCAGTTCGCTCGTCGCCTGCTGTGGCACGGCCGCGCCGATATCACGTGCTTTCAGCAACGCGAAGCCGCCATACGCGCTGGCGAACAGGCCTGCCTCCTTGCCGCCCGACCAGTAGGCGAGGCCACCATCATCCGTGACCATGGAGAGGAGTTGGTTGACACCTTTCTGGATCGCTTCTTTGCGCTTGGCCGGTTCCAGCTTACCGGGGAACAACTCGTTGTAACCGCCGAGTGCGAGCCAAGGTATCATGCTAGATGTCGTCTGCTCCACGCAGCCATATGGATAGCCGAGCACATAGTCGAGTGCGTCACCGATCTCGATGAGTTGCGAGGTGCTGACTTGCAGACTGACCGTGCCTTCGCCTTCCATGACCTGCGGATGAATGTCCTTGATCAGGTTGTCCGGTAGCGCATTGCCCGCGAGTGGGAAGTAGCGCACCTCGCGGTTCGCAGGCACGGGATGCTCGACATTGAAGCTGGACTCGGTGGCGTCGGTGAGCGCAGTGGCATCGGACCATTGAGCGGTCTTCGCCTGCCATTGCCACTTGGCGGTGCCGACCTTGGCCATCTTCACAGGGAAGGACACGGCGGCGGTCTCCTTGGCTTTCAAAGTGAGGGTCTTGGTCCACACCTTGCCTTCTGGTTTGCTGTTGTTCGCATTCAGACTGGCCATCACAAAGACACGGTCCTCGGTGATGAAGGTTGCGCGGTCATCGAGCGTGAGGGTGACCGTGACTTCGCCCGTTTGTGGCGTCGTGTTGTGAACGATGGCCTTGACCAGCAGTTCGTCATCAAGCCGGGCAAAACGGGGTAGTGCAGGTTCCAGCATCAGCGGCTTATTGATGGTCACGCTGGCTTCGCTGTTGCCAAAGCGATCTGCGCCTTCGCTGGCAATGGCCATGACGCGGAAGCGCGTGAGGTTGTCCGGTGCGGTGAAGCTGGTCTTGATGCTGCCGGTGGCATCTGTGACCGCGACAGCAGTCCAAAGCGCAGTGGCGAGGAAGTTTTTGCGCGAAGGGATGTTGCCTTCGTTCTCGATGCCACCGCCACCGACCACGAAGCCCTTGTTGCCGCGAATGCGTGCCTGTGCGTCTTCGGTCAGGATGCTACCGAGGTTGGTGTGATTGCGAATCGCCAGGGGTGCGGCGGCGTGGAAGAACTCGGAAGGCCCTGGGGTCTCGTAGCTCATCAGACTGAGCACACCCTCATCGACGGCAGCGAGGGTGACCTCGGCATTCGGCACTGGCTTGCCAGCGGCGTCGTTGACGATCACGCTCACGGCAGCGGCTTCCCCAGGGCGCACCTCGGTACGCTCAGGTTTGACTTCAATGGCGAGGTCCTTCGCGTGACTGTCGATGGTCAGTTCGCAGTAGCCGATCTTGTAGTCGGGCATCTTCACGGGCTGCGGGCTGTCTTGCGCACCGCGAATGAGCACCACAGAGACGAACACATTCGGCGCGTCTTCTTCGGTCAAGGGCACTTCGATCACAGGCTTGGCAGGCGAGATGTCCGTTTGGAAACTGCGCTGGACGCGATTGCGCTCAACGGTGACAAGCGCGCGGCCAGCGATGGGGGACTTCACCACGATGGTGGCTTTCTCACCGGGCTTGAAGAGGGTCTTCTCGGGCTGCAAATCCATGGTCACACCGTCCTCGACGGCCCAGGGGAATTCATCGCCACCGACGACAAACAAAGGCATTCTCGAGAGGGTGTGCTTGCCGTTCGCGTCGTCGGCTTCCAACGTGATGAAGTAAGTGCCGCCGTGCTTTGGCGTGATCGGCAGGGACAGCGCGGCTGCGGAGCCAGCAGTCACGACCTTGAGCGTGCCAGTGGTGTTCAGTTCCTC
>CAXNNN010000250.1:0-5822 GCA_964203095.1 Verrucomicrobiaceae bacterium
TCTGCCAAGCCAGTTGCGGAAAAAACCATCAAACCTGCCCCCGCTGCTAAGGCACCTGCCGCCAAAAAAGAAGAAAAAGCCCCCGCAGCGAAAAAAGAAGTGCCCACCGCCAAGAAGGCCGAAGCCGCTCCAGCGGCAAAGGCCGCAGCGCCCACCAAGGCCAAGCCCGCCAACAAGGGCACCAGCGTGGCAGGACCGAGCGTCGGATTCAAGGCCGGCCCACCGATCAAGTCCGTCTCGCGCGCCAGCAAGGAAGAAGTCGGTGCCACCATTGACGTGGTGAAAAACGTGAAGGTCACCCCCTTCATGAAAAAGCAAAAGGGCCGCTTGATCGAACTGCGCAGCATGTTGCTCGACAGCATGGACAGCGTGGCCGAGGGCAACCTGCGCGCTCGCCCCGAAGGCAGCGAGGCATCGGCCTTTGGCATGCATCAGGCCGACGCGGGTAGTGATGCGTATGACCGCGACTTCGCTCTCAGCCTGCTGAGCCAGGAACAAGACTCGTTTCATGAAATCAACGAAGCCCTCAAGCGCCTCGAAAGCGGCACTTACGGCATCTGCGAAATGTCCGGCAAAGACATCCCCGAAATTCGTCTGGAAGCCCTGCCCTTCACTCGTTACACGGTGGAATGCCAAGCCCAACTGGAGCGTGACAACATGGGCGGTCGCTACCGCCGTCCTGTCCGTTCACTCTTCGGTCTAGAAGAGGGCGGAGACGGGGATGATGACTCCGGTGATGACGAGGAAACTGAAACGGTTGACAAGAAGGAAGAATAATCTAGTCTCCTGCCCCTTTTTATGGCCCGCGAAATCATCACCCTGGAATGCACCGAGGCACGCGCACTCGGCAAGTCCCCTTCCCGTTACGTCACCACGCGTAACAAAAAGAGCCCCAACACTCCGGGTCGTCTTGAGAAGGTGAAGTTCAATCACTTCATGAAGAAGCGCACGCTTCATCGCGAGGTCCGCTAACTTTCGTCCTGCACGATCACTGTTATGTCTTATAACCTCACCCAGCCCAAGACCACGGAGCGCTTGATCGCTTTTCGTCGTTCCAATCGCCGGATGCCCCATCGCCGAATGGACATCCCTACCGAACAGCTCAACTACAAGAACACTGAGCTGCTCTCCAAGTTCTGTTCGGAGACCGGCAAGATCCTGCCACGTCGCGTGACAGGTGTTTCCGCTTGGATTCACCGCACGATCACCCGTGAGATCAAGCGCGCCCGCGCTGTGAACCTCATGTAGTCGTTCTGGCTCGGACGAATTCCGTGTCTTTTCCGTTCCCACTGTCGTTCATCCGGCAGTGGGAATTTTTTTCTCTTTATCATGGCTGACCTCACCGATACCCAAAGCGAACAAGACCACCGGCAAGTGGCCATTGACCGCGTCGGCGTCCGTAGTCTGCGGTTCCCCATGCGCATCCGAGATCGCGATGGGCAAGAGCAGCACACCGTGGCCCTCGTTTCGCTCGCCGTCGACCTGCCACACCACCACAAGGGCACGCACATGAGCCGCTTTGTGGAAGTGCTTCATGCCCATGGACAGGTGATGGACGTCCAAGGCATCACAGGAATGCCGCGCGAGCTGCTCAAGAAGCTCAACGCTAAGCGCGCGCATGTGGAGTTCCGCTTCCCCTGGTTCCGCGCCAAGCCTGCGCCCGTGACGAAGTCCATCGGCCTGCTGGACTACGGCGTCATCTTTGACGTCAATGCGACTGCCGAAGACATTGATTTCGTCGTCACCGTGGAAGTCCCCGTGGCCACTCTTTGCCCCTGCAGCAAGGCCATCAGCGACCGCGGTGCCCACAACCAGCGAGGTATGGTCGCCTTTGCCGTGCGCTTCACCCAGCCGGTGTGGATTGAGGAATTGATCGAGCTGGTCGAGGCCAGCGCCAGTTGTCAGCTTTACAGCGTGCTCAAGCGCCCAGATGAAAAATTTGTCACCGAGGCCGCCTATGACAACCCCGTGTTTGTCGAGGACCTCGTGCGCAACGTCGCTATCAGGGCCGCTCAGCATGCGCACATCAAGTGGTTCAAAGTGGAGGCTGAGAATTTCGAGTCCATCCATAACCACAACGCCTATGCGACAGTCGAGCAAACGGTGAGGGAGTAGCACTCATGCTTGCTGACACCATCGCCGCGATCTCAACCGCTCTGGGCGAAGCGGCGATCAGCGTGCTGCGTTTGTCGGGGCCACAGGCCTTTGCCATTGCTCAGCAAGTCGCCCGCACCAAGCGTGACCTGCAACCACGTAAGGCGGTGCTGGCGGACATCGTCGACGGTGAAGGCCACGTCATCGACCACGCCATGCTGCTGGCATTTCCAGGCCCCGCCAGCTACACGGGCGAGGATACGGTGGAGCTGCACTGCCACGGCGGCGTGCTCGTGACTCAGCGTGTGTTGTCCTTGCTGCTGAATGCCGGAGTGCGTGCCGCGAATCCCGGCGAGTTCACCCAGCGCGCCTTCTTGAATGGCAAGATGGACCTTACGCAGGCGGAGGCCGTGATGGACCTGATCCACGCGCAGAGCACCCTGGCCATTCGCGCTGCAAACGAACAACTCGAAGGCAGCATCGGCCGCGAAGCCAACGCCATGCGAGAGGAGCTGATCCATGTGCTCGCGCACATTGAGGCCTACATCGACTTTCCCGAGGAAGACATCAGCCCCGATGTCGGCCAAGCAATGCTCGCCCGCATCGATGCCATTTTGGAACGCACCACGCGAATGCTCGCCACCGCCGAACATGGCCGAATCCTTCGACATGGTGCGCGCACCGTCATCTGCGGGGAGCCCAATGTGGGCAAGTCCAGCCTGCTGAACGTCCTACTCGGCTTCGAGCGGGCGATCGTCAGTGCCACCGCCGGCACCACGCGCGACACCATTGAGGAGCTGCTGCAAGTGCATGGCATCCCCCTGCGCCTCGTCGATACCGCAGGCCTGCGCTGCAGCACGGATGAGATCGAGCAGTACGGCATCGCCCGCACCGGCAAGGAGATCGAGCGTGCTGACCTGATGATCGAAGTGGTTGATGCCACCCGGTCCGCTGCCGAAACCCAGCGCGTGGTCTCTGACCTTGAAAGCGCTCGACGCATCCTCGTTTTGAACAAAGCCGACCTCGGCGTGCACTCTTCGTGGACCGATGGTATTCGCGTGTCCTGCATGACCAGCAACGGCATCGAAGAGCTGCGGGCGAACGTTCGAGATATCGTCCTGCAACACAGCGGTCACATGGCCATGGATCACCCCGTGGCCATCAATGCGCGGCACCAAGCCTGCTTCCAGCGTGTCGCTACCAGCCTTACGTCCTGTCGTGCATCGTTGGTCAATGGCGACGCGCCCGAGTTCACCGCGCTGGAAGCCCGCGAGGCCATGCAAGCCCTGGGCGATGTGACCGGGCAGATCGACATCGAAGATGTGCTGGATGTCGTGTTCAGCAGCTTTTGCATTGGTAAGTAGCCCCCCATTTCTTCGTATCTGATTGCTCATGTCATCGCTGCTGACCTACCTCGGACTCCTCACGCTGCTCCTTGCGGGCTGTGCGCCCCAGCCCAACCCGAAGAACTACACGCTGACCGCGCCCCAGGCAGACGCCTTGGCCGGCACCTACCATGCCACTGAGAGCACCAAGACCCTAATCGCTGCGACGGGGAAGTATGAGAGCAAGCCCGCTAGCATCACGCTGCACGCCGATGGCAGCATCGAGATTCTCAATCTGCCGGACTGCTGGATTCACGCCTTCAACAGCGCCCTGGGCTTGTTCGACACCGGCAAAGGCACGTGGTCCATCGTGCGGCAGCAGCAGTGGCATGTGCTCATGTGCAAGTTCCCCTCGCTTCCCAATCACGCGTCCAGCGGCCCAGAACATGGCGTGGTCACGGCGATGATTTCTATCGTCGGCCAAGAAGCGCCCTATGCGCTGGAAAGCATCATCAGCCACCCCGACGCCGACTTGGCGATGCGCTTTGAGAAAGTTCCGTCTGCGCCCTGATCAACGTGTGCATCCAGGATCACTTTTGTGAATCCCGGGCACGCCCGGAGGCGAATAAAGGCTGTGCCCATGATTGGGCAACATCATCTCCCTCATCTCATGGAACGAATCGCCATCATCGGCAGCGGCATTTCCGGCCTCGGCTGCGCTCACTTCTTGCACAAGCGACACGACATCACCATCTTCGAAGCGGGCTCGCATATTGGAGGTCATACCAACACCGTCGCCGTTCAGGAAGGTGAGCGCGAGGTGGCCATGGACACGGGCTTCATGGTTTACAACGAGGTCACGTATCCTCACCTGACCCGTCTTTTCAAAGAACTGAACGTGCCGACGAAGAAGACGGATATGTCCTTCAGCGTACAACACGGCCCCAGCGGCACTGAGTGGAACGGCGCAGGCTTCAACACCCTGTTTGCGCAGCGCAAGAACCTGCTCAACCTGCGCCACTGGCGATTCCTCATGCAGCTCAATCGGTTCAATAGCGAAGCCGTCACCGCGCTCAACGATCCGCAGTACCAAACGATGACGCTGGATGAGTATGTGGCTGCGCGCGGCTATGGGCAGGACTTCATCGACCGTTACCTCGTGCCTATGGGCGGTGCAGTCTGGTCCACGCCACCGGACAAGATGCTGCAATTTCCCGCCATCACGCTCCTGCGCTTCTGGCATAATCATGGCTTCCTCGGTCTGCACACGCAGCACCAATGGCGCACGGTAGATGGCGGATCGCGCGAGTATGTGAAGCGTCTGATCCCCCCCTTTGCAGAGCGCATTCACCTCAACACACCGGTGCAAAGCGTGCGGCGTGCGGCCGACCACGTCGAGATTACCACGGACAAGTTCGGCACGCAGAGCTTTGACAAAGTGATCATGGCCTCACACGCCGATCAAAGCCTGCGCCTGCTCGCCGATGCGACTGACCACGAGCGTGTCGTGCTCTCCCCTTTCAAGTATCAGGCTAACAAAACGCACCTGCATACCAGCGCACAGTTCATGCCGAAAACTCAGCGCTGCTGGGCCGCCTGGAACTACCAGTCCAAAGCTCAGCCCAACGGCGACGTACTCACCACCACGCACTACTGGATGAACCGCCTGCAAGGCATGTCGGACAAGGTCGACTACTTTGTCAGTCTCAATGCCAACGTGCCCGCCGACAAGGTCTGCCGAGAGATCGACTACGAGCACCCCCTCTTTGACCTGAAGGCCATCGCCGCGCAGCAGGAAGTGCCCAAGCTCAACGCCGCCTCGGAGCGCACTTATTTCGTCGGCGCGTGGACTCGCTATGGATTTCATGAAGATGGACTGCTCTCGGCCGTGAACCTTTGTGCGCAGTTGGTTGGCGGCGATCCTTGGGAGAAGAGGTAACCGCTGGCATCGCCATCGATCTCATAGTTAGTTGAATCTCTTTCCCAACACTCCGCGAATCATTCCTCGACACCAGCATCCGGCCTGGAGACCATCTCGTTACCCATCCTGTTTCATCATGTCCACTCCCCTGACCCCCTGCCTTTACGACTGCGAAGTCGTGCATGAGAGGCTGTCGCCAAAGCGGCATGGGTTCCGCTACCGATTGTTCTTCATGGACATCGACCTGGATGAATTGCCAGCATTGACCAAGAAGCTGTGGTTCTTCAGCCACAACAGGTGGAATGTGTATGGCTTCCGCGATGCGGATTACCTCGATCTCGGCAAGGGTGACGTGAAGTCCAACCTCAAGCAGCACCTTGCGGACCACGGTATCGTCGTGCCTGCAGACGCTCACATTCGACTGGTCACCTTGCCGCGCATGTTGGGCTACTTGTTCAACCCGGTCTGCTTCTTCTTCATCA
>CAXNNN010000251.1:0-5812 GCA_964203095.1 Verrucomicrobiaceae bacterium
CTTGTGCTTCGAGGCACCAGCGTTGTTTGATATCGTGGCAGGATCAGAGAAGATTGCCGGGGCTGGGCAGAGGCGCACTCGTGAGGGTTTGCTGCATCAAGGTAGCGTAAAGCTTATGCTTAATGAATACTTCTGGTCAGCCTGGGCGCAGAGCTTGGCAGCAGATGTCACGGTTCAACGCACGTTGAGTAGCGAAGTGATGAGTCGCGCAGAAAACCTCGTTCAGGAGCGCTATGGGCAGCAGGAATGGTTGCATCGCCAGCGGCGTGCTTAACCTTGCATGCATGACACGTCTCTTCGTCTACGGCACCTTGAAGCGCGGTGGCTGCAACCACCACTACATGGCTGGGCAGCAGTTCGTCAGTGAAGCCGTCACGCAGCCTGGCTATCGGCTCTATGACCTGGGCGGCTACCCTGGCATGGTCGAGGCCGAAGGCGGGCTCAGCATTGAAGGTGACCTCTGGGATGTGGACGACGAGTGCAAGGCGCGTCTCGACATTTTGGAAGGCATTGACGAGGGGGAGTATTCGCAGGAGGTCGTGCCCTTGTTGCCACCGTATCAAGCCGATGTCGTGCAAGGCTACATCTATCGCTGGCCAGTAAGCGGACGGCCTGAGCTTGGGCCTGTGTGGCGGGAGGGATGATTTCAGCAGAAGTCCTGCATCGTCCGCAGCTTCGCATGGGCGGCTCCGCGGTCGATCAAGTCGTTCGCAAGCTTCATGCCTTCTTCGATGTTGGCCGTCTTGCCAGTGACGACGAATCCTGCCGCAGCATTCAGCACGGCCAAATTGCGACGCGATCCCTTGATGCTTCCTGCGAGGATGCCTTCCAAGATGGCCGCATTGTCGACGGCGTCGCCCCCGACGAGTTCCTGAAGCGAGGCACCCGTGTCCCGTTGCTCGAAGCTCAGGTTAGACAGAAGGCCATTCTTCACAGCGACGACTTCATTGTTGCCCAGCGTGCTCAGTTCATCCATGCCGCGCCCGTCATTAGTACTGCCGTGGACGATCCAGGCGGCTTTGCGTCCTAGCTTGAGCAGAATGTGTCCGAAGACGCTTGTTAACTTGGGATCGAACACGCCGACCAGTTGGTAGTCAGGACGTGCGGGGTTCATGAGCGGGCCTAGGATATTGAAGATGCTACGCTGGCCTTCTTGAGCGAGCAAACCGCGCGCCTCCTTCACCGCTGCAAAGGCTGGGTGATAGAGCGGGGCGAACAGGAATCCGATGCCCAGCTCTTGCACGCACTGCACCAGCTTTTCCGGTGGCAGGTCGATGCGGATGCCCAAGGCCTCCAGCACATCAGCACCACCGCTTTTGCCGGTGATACCACGGTTGCCGTGTTTCACCATGCAGACGCCGCCAGCAGCCAGAATGAACATGGCTGTAGTACTGACATTGAAGAGGTTCAGTTTGTCGCCGCCGGTGCCCACCACGTCCAGCATGGGGCCAGGGAGTTTGCTGTGGTCGAGCCCTGGATCGACAGCGAGCTTGAGGAACTCTTCCACAAACCCGGCGATCTCATCCGGCGTCTCGCCCTTCTTAGCCAGCGCCTTCAAGAACGTCGCCTTCGTTTCCGGTGTCGGCTGCGGGTCCGTCAGAAAATACGCCGCTTCGGCGATCTGCTTGGCATTCAGATCGCCGCCGCTTTTCAGATGCTGGACGAGCACTTGCATGAGACGAGCTAGGCGCTGAGTTCGGTACGCACTTCTTCCAGCGCTTGTTTGGTGCGCTTGATGCCCTCGATCTCTTCGTGCTTCTGGCCTTCGTATTCGATGCCGATGTAGCCCTTGTAACCGGCCTTCACAACGATCTCGACCAGGCGCTTGTAATCGAGGGTCATCTCGCGCGGTTCGCGACGATCTTCGGTGTAATACTTGCCTGCGCCCGTGTCCCAGTCATAGGCCTTGGCGCTGACCGCCTGCTTCACCCAGGGCATGAACTCGCGCAGGCCCTGGTAGGGATTGTAGAGTTCGCCAGCGTCGCGGTTCGTGTAGAAGTTGCCAAAGTCAGGCAGGATGCCCACGCGTGCGTGGTCGGCCAGTTTCATCACATTGGTCAGCCACTTTCCATGGGAAGAGGTGCCGCCGTGGTTCTCCACGACCACCCACAGGCCGCGCTTGTCGCCTTCGACACAGAGCGCGTGCAGGCCGTCGGCAGCGAGCTTGGCCTGTTCATCGACCGGCAGCTTGGCATCGCTCGCCGCGTTCACTCGGATGCTGTGGCAGCCCAGCGTCTCGGCGGCATCCAACCACTTCAAATGATTCTGCACGGTCAGTTTGCGCTTAGCATCATCGGGATCGCCCAGGTTGCCCTCGCGGTCGCACATGATGAGAAGGTTCTTCACGCCTTCGCCCTCAGCACGGGTTTTCATCTCGTTCAGGTAGGCTTGGTCCTCGGCCTTATCGAAGAACATCTGGTTCACCCATTCCACGCCGTCGATGCCCACGCTGCGGGCGATCTTGGGGAACTCGAGATTGTCCAGTGGCTCAGCGCCTGGGCGCTTGAGGAAGCGCTTGTTCAGCGACCACTGCGCGAGGCTGATCCGAAACAACGGCTCGGTCGCTGCGGTGGCGATGCGTGGGGCAACGGCAGAGGCGGCAGCGAGACTGGCAAGCTGGAGGAAGGAGCGGCGCGAGGAAGTCATGGTGGAAAAGAGGACCCAGCATTTCAGCAAATGCCAGCCGTTATAGCTAGTGACTTTGTGGGAAAGTTTGCACGGGTTTCAAAGGACGGCGGTGGTCTGGAACATGGAGTGACGGCATCCTGCCGTCACAAACACAACGATGAAGACCTCGACGGCAAGATGCCGTCGCTCCTTTCCGGGATCTGGCACAGCCGCATCGGCTGGTGATCGGTGATCCCAACTCCCCCCTTTGAACTCCTCCCATTGCTGCTACTTTGCGCCACCCCATGTCCGCCTCTACCACGCCCCCTTGGGAATCCAAACGACGGCCTGCCGGTAAAGGCCTGCTGCGCAAAGTGATCACTTGGTCTGTTGGCCTCGGCTTGCTTGTCTTCATAGGCTATGGATTGAAGCAACGGCCGATTGAAGTGGAACTCGCTTCCTTATCGCGTGCGCCGCTGACGTTGCATGTAACGGAGGAAGGCAAGACGCGGGTGCGGAACCGTTATGTCGTGGCCGCGCCAACCAGCGGCCAGATGCGTCGTGTGACCTTGCGTGCGGGTGACGAGGTGATGGCAGGCGAGACGATCTTGACCGCCATCGAGCCGGGGATTTCGCCGTTGCTGGATCTTCGTGCGAAGGCGCAGGCCGAGGCACGAGTGCAGGTCACGGAGGCCGCGAAGATGCAGGCCGCGCAATCGCTGAGCATGGCGAAGACCAATGAGAAGTTTGCGCTGACCAACTGGGAGCGGGTGAAGAATTTGATCGAGAAAGGCAGCATCTCCGACACGGATCGTGACAGCGCCGAACGCGATGCCGCCATGCGCGAGCAGGAGGTGCGCGCGGCCGAGTTCGCGCAGAAGATCGCCGAATTCGAGCTTCAGCAAACCAAGGCCGCGCTGCTGCAAATGGAGTCATCTTCCTCAGTGAATGTGATCGAGGTGCGTAGTCCTGTCGGTGGCAAGGTGCTGAAGGTCATGCAGGAGAGCGCCATGGTCATCGCCGCAGGAACGTCCATCCTAGAGATCGGCGATCCAGCCGACCTCGAAATCGAAGCCGAGATTTTGTCCCGCGATGCCATCGCGATTCAACCCGGAGCGAAGGTGTCGGTGGAGCAGTGGGGTGGAGCCGAGGGCTTGGAAGCCCGCGTGCGTCGCATTGAGCCAGCGGCCTTCACGAAGGTCTCGGCGCTCGGCGTGGAGGAGCAACGCGTCCTGGTGCTGAGCGATCTGGTGGAGCCGCCGGAGGCCGCCAAGGCGCTCGGAGATCGCTATCGTGTGGAGGTCAAGATCGCCATCTGGCACCAGGATGATGCGCTTCTCATCCCTGCCGGTGCCTTGTTTCGTGAGGGCAGCGAGTGGAAGGCCTTTGTGTTCAATCAGGGCAAAGCCGTCGCGACGACATTGGAAGTCGGCCGCACGGATGGTCGCATGACTCAGGTCATCAAAGGCTTGGAAGTCGGAGCCCAGGTGTTGCTGCATCCGCCGGACTCGGTGAAGGATGGCGTGGCAGTGGTGAAGCGCGTGGTGGAGTGAGGCTGTTCGGTGTTCATGCTTCAGCGTGTTCTGATCGGGACACGCTGAAGCGTGAACACCGGACTCCGAGTGCGCTACTCCAACTTCCCCACCGCGCGCACCGCATTGCCTTTCACGCCGGTCAAGGCATCGCCCAGGGCTTCGCGCAACGGTCCGGCGAGCTTGGTCAGGCGCTCGACCACATCGGGATGATTCGCTGCCACGTTGCGCTTTTCGCCTTCATCCAAGCGCAGGTCGTAGAGCGCCAGCGGTTCTTTGGCGACTCGATAGCCGTGTCGGCTGGCAATGCCTTCGATGCCTGACTTGTCCATCCCCGCTGGCTTCATGTTCGCATGATTGGCGGGCTTGCCATCCTTGCCCGGCGGGCCGTCGACGGTGAGATACTGGTGGGCGAAATGCAGCTTCCACGGGCCGCTGCGGACGGCCTGCAATTCATCGCCCGCATAGAAGGCGAGCGCTTGGTGAGGCGATGCCGCCCCACGTTGCATGGTCAGCACGTCCATCACATCCACGCCATCAATCGGGTGCTGAGACAGGGGCACGCCCAGCAGCTTGGCCAGGGTGGGCAGCAGGTCGATGGCCATGATCGGCTCGCGTTGGCGACTGTCGGCGGCGATCTTACCGGGCCAGCGCATAATGCAGGGCACGCGCATTCCTCCGTCGAAGCTCGTCAGCTTGCCCTCGCGCAGTGAACCGCTGCTGCCCGCGTGATTGCCATAGCTAAGGAAGGGGCCATTGTCGGAGAAGAAGATGACCAGCGTGTTGTTGGCCACGCCGTTGTCATTGAGCGACTTCAGCACCTTGCCAATCGACAGGTCGAGCTCCGCGACCACGTCCCCATACAGTCCCGCCCCTGATTTGCCTTTGAACTCCGGCGAGGCAAAGATCGGCACGTGCGGCATGATATGTGGCACGTAGAGGAAGAAGGGCTTGGCTTTGTTTCTCTCAATGAAGCTCACCGCATGGTCGGTGATGCGCTGGGTGAAGAAGGCCTGATCAGCGTCGTGCTCAATGATTTTCTCACCTTCATAAAGCGGCAGCGGCGGCATCTCGGCGGCCATGGTGGGGTGATACTTGCTGTTGTCGTTGGAGTAGGGGATACCGAAGAACTCATCGAAGCCATGCCGCAGCGGGTTGAACTCGATGGCGGTGCCCAAGTGCCACTTGCCATAGGCCGCTGTCGTGTAGCCCGCTTGCTTGAACACCTCCGGCAGCAAGAATTCATCCGCATTGATGCCGTTCTTGCTGGTGTGATTCAGTGCTCCGGCGAGGCCCACGCGATTCGGATAGCAGCCCGTCATCAGCGCTGCGCGCGAGGCCGTGCAGACCGCCTGCGCCACGTAGAAGTCGGTGAACTTGGTGCCTTCGCTGGCTAGCTTGTCCAGGTTTGGCGTCTTGCACGTGCGGGCGTTGAAGCAGCCCACATCGCCGTAGCCCAGGTCATCGGCCAGAATGAGCACCACATTCGGCGGGGCCGCATGCAGCAGCGCAGGCAGGAGGGCGACGATCAAGGACAAGCACAAGCGAAAGTTCATGGGCTGAGATGGGCGGGTGAAAAATTGAGTGGGCGATCATGCTGCCCGGCAGGTCGGGACAGGCGTTTCACTAACATGCCTGCTTTGACCTATCTTGCCACAGGGCTGCTTTGTTTG
>CAXNNN010000252.1:0-5808 GCA_964203095.1 Verrucomicrobiaceae bacterium
CAGTTGCTTTTCGAGATCAGGAATGAGTCCGTATTGAATCTCACCGGCACGACCGAAGTCGCCACGGCGCTGGGCTTGCTCCAGCTCGGTGCGCAGCTTGTCGATCTGTTCCTTCACCTTGCGGCTGGCATCCACACCTTCCTTCTCCTTCATCCACTGCGCCTTGAGCGCGGCGGACTTTTCCTTCAGGTCGGCCATCTCCTTTTCGAGCTTGGCGAGGCGTTCTTTGCTCGCAGGATCGGACTCCTTCTTCAAGGCCTGACGCTCCATCTCATCTTGCATGATCTGGCGCTCCACGACATCGATCTCCGTGGGCATGGAGTCGAGCTCGATCTTGATGCGGCTCGCGGCTTCATCCACGAGGTCGATGGCCTTGTCGGGAAGGAAGCGGTCGGTGATGTAGCGATTGCTCAGCGTCGCGGCGGCAATGATCGCATTGTCCTGAATGCGCACGCCGTGATGCACTTCGTAGCGTTCTTTGAGTCCGCGCAGGATGGCGATGGTGTCCTCCACGCTGGGCTCACCGACCTTTACGGGTTGGAAGCGACGTTCAAGGGCGGGGTCCTTCTCGATGTATTTGCGATACTCGTCGAGCGTGGTCGCGCCGATGCAGCGCAGTTCACCGCGAGCGAGTTGCGGCTTGAGCAAGTTGCCTGCGTCCATCGCGCCTTCGGCTTTGCCTGCGCCGACGATGGTGTGCAACTCATCAATAAAGAGGATGATCTCGCCTTCGCTGCTGGTCACTTCTTTGAGGAAGGCCTTCAGGCGCTCTTCAAACTCACCCCGAAATTTAGCACCCGCCATCATGCCACCGAGGTCCATGCTGATGAGACGCTTGCCTTTCAATGAGTCGGGCACATCACCCGCGACGATGCGGCGAGCGAGGCCTTCCGCGATGGCGGTCTTGCCCACGCCGGGTTCGCCGATGAGCACGGGGTTGTTCTTCGTTCGGCGACTGAGCACCTGCATCACGCGACGGATTTCTTCATCGCGGCCAATGACCGGGTCGATCTTGCCCTGCTTCGCGCGGGCGGTGAGATCGGTGCCGTATTTCTCCAGCGTTTGATACTTGCCTTCGGGGTCTTGATCGACGACGCGCTGGCTGCCCCGCACCACGGTGAGAGCTTTCGACACGGCATCATAAGTCAGGCCCGCTTGCTTCAGCAGCGCTTCGACATCGGTCTTGGTTTTGAAGAGCGCGAGAATGACATGCTCCACGCTCAAGAAGTCATCCTTGAGGATCTTCTGCTGATCCTCGGCCTTCACCATCAGGTCGCGGAAGTCGGTGCTGAGATAAAGATTGCCGGTGGCACCGCTGACCTTGGGTTGGCGCTCGAGAGCCTCGTGAACGTCGGCTGCCAGCGTCTGGACACTCGATGGATTGGTCGCGGCTTTCTCGAATAGTGGCAGGGCGATGCCGCCTTCCTGTTCAAGGAGCGCGAGCAGGAGATGCCCCGGCTTTAGCTCCTGATGGCCGAAGCGGGTGGCGATAGATTGGGCGGCGTTGAAGGCCTCCTGGAGTTTGATCGTGAATTTTTCGGGTGACATGATTGGGGTAATCCTTTGCCGTAACCGTGCCATGGCATGCCGAAGCGCGCTAACCCTGGATTGCTGGGCATGGGGCGCGATTACCGTTCTTGCGGAGCGAGCCAGTAAGACGCGGTCGCTGGCGCAAGTAGAGACATGACGACACGGTAAGCATCCTGGGGTTGACCCGTTCGCCGCTATCTCCAGAATAAAAGCACAGATCCCGCCTCACACTTCGACATGGAAAACCTCATCATCATCGGCACCGGCTGCGCTGGCTACACCGCAGCAATCTACGCAGCACGCGCCAATCTGAAGCCGCTCATCCTCGCAGGCAACATGCCCGGCGGCCAGCTCACGACCACGACTGAGGTCGAGAACTTCCCCGGCTTCCCGCAGGGCATCATGGGACCTGAGCTGATGATGAACATGCAGACGCAGGCTGAACGCTTCGGCACGCGCATTGAATATGAACTGGTCACGGGCGTGGTGAAGACCGAGGCGGGACACTTTGAAATCACGACCGAAGGCGGTGCGGTGCGCGAGGCCAAGGCCGTGATCGTGGCCACTGGTGCCTCACCAAAGCACCTGGGTCTGCCGAATGAGAAGGCGCTGATTGGCCACGGGCTGACCAGCTGTGCGACCTGCGACGGAGCCTTCTATCGCAACGTGCCAGTCGCCGTGATTGGCGGTGGCGACTCGGCTTGTGAAGAAGCCGGGTTCCTGACCAAGTTCGCCTCCACGGTGTACCTGATTCATCGTCGCGAAGAACTGCGCGCCTCGAAAATCATGGCTGAGCGCGCGCTGGCCAATCCGAAGATCAAGCCCATCTGGAACAGCACGGTGATCGAATACGTGACCGATGAGAAAGGCGAGATGTCTGTGGCCAAGCTGCAAAACTTGGTGACGGGCGAGATCAGCGATTTGGAAGTGAAGTGCGTCTTCGTCGCCATCGGCCACGTGCCGAATGCGGGCTTCCTCGGCGACCTCGTGGACAAGGACGAGAACGGCTACATCATCCAAACCCAAGGCACGCGCACCAAGACCGTGGGCCTTTTCGCAGCGGGCGACGTGGCCGATCATGTGTATCGCCAAGCCATCACTGCTGCGGGTCAAGGCTGCGCGTCAGCACTCGAAGCCGAGCGTTATCTGGCCGACATCGGCGTGCACTAAGCATTCATCCAGAACCAGCGGCTCGACTGCGTGACTTGATTCCCAAGTCGACAGGCGAGCCATCTATAATCGCCGCGTGGTTCCCGCCGTGGAATACACACGCCCATGTGATCCCAGGGAGACGATGGGCCGGTGACGAGGCAGAGCAACTGAAGGCCCAAAGGTTGGATGTCTTCGTCGGCGGTGTCAATGCCTACTCGAAGCTTGGCTTTTTCGCCGACCCATCTTGAGCACCTTCTTCCTTCGAAGCGATGCCGAGCTAGCCAAACTCATCTTTGCCGCGCCGATGAACAAGGCTCGCCTCGACACCGTGGCCACGTATGACAATCAGGTGCCGACATTTGAGAAGCTGATCAAGGACTGCGGCTACGACCGGGAGAGGTTCTTCGAGAAGGTGGAGCAGATAGGCACAGAGCAACCTCCGTCTCACCGCACCACCCGCAGGTGCATGAAGCAACGAGTCTCGTCACCGGGGAGGGTGACGCTTGCGCAAATCGTCTCCAGCCCACCGCTGGTGCCGATGATTTGCTCCGTGACACCGACGCTGCTCCAGCCTTGCAGGTTCAGACTCCACTCGACGACATACGTGACATCGGTGATGCCGACGGGCCTGGTGTAAACGAGGTGGCACTGGCCAGGGCTGACATCGGCGTCGGGAAGACCGCTGGGCGAGGGATCGTCAGGGTCTAGGCCGAGGGCATACTCCATAAGCGTTGGGATGCCATCGTGGTCGTTATCGGAGGTGTCAGCAGCGATGGCGGAATTGTTCGCCTGGGCACCGAACTGCTGGAAGCGCCAAGCATCCACCGGCAGGTCGCCAAGCGTGATCGAATCTGCGGCTGGCAAGCCTAGAGTGTAGTCAGAGGAAGCATGCAGCGCGAGTTGCACCGTCTCATCGGCCTCGGCAAGAGAGTCGGACAGCGGCGTGATAACGATGGGCGCGCTGCTGGCACTAGCGGGAATAGTGACGCTACCGGACAACGATGCGTAGTCACTGCCATTGGTAGCAGTGCCGCCAATGCTGAAGTTGACAGTCAATGGCACGGCGGCGCTGGTGTTTCGTGTGACCAAGAAGCCAGCGGGATCAAGGCCTGCCTCCGATGCACTCGCATCGCTGGCAATGAGGGTGACGATGGGCAGCGTGTAGGTCACGCTCATGTCGTCGAAGGTGCGCACGTCCCCATCGTCAGCGATGGCGCGAAAGACATACGTGCCCGCGCTGCTCATCTGCGCCGTTGCTGCGCCTGCATTGCCTTGGGTGATAACGGCGGCAGAAGGACCACTGAGTTGCGTCCACGTCACCGACAATGAAGTCGAGGGATCAGGGCGGGCATCATCGCTGGTCGAGGCTTGCAACGCGACCTGATTCGCGGCCAGCGATTGATCCGAACCGGCGGTGATGGTGGGTGCCAAGTTAACAGCGGCGCTGACGGTGACATTGTCGAACTCGGCCACCGCAGGCTTGGTTGCGGAAGCACTCATCGCTGCCAAGCCAACGAGCGGGGCGCTGCCCAGCGTGACCGTGGTCGAACTGCCGCGTTGCGCCCAAGTGATGCCGTCCAGCGATTCGTAGCTACTGATGTTCGAGGCCACCCGCGTGAGCCGCACCCACATGGGCGGACGTGCAGTGCCAGTGGTAAAGCTCCGCGAACCGCCTGCGGTAACACGCGTGCCAAAACTACCAAAAGACGACGAAGGACCACCGCCAATGAAAGCTGAGCGTGCACTCGCCGCCGTGCTCTCGCGCACCATCAGACCGGCGCGCGCGCTGGAGTTCGTGTTCGACAACGAGCGCACACGCGCGGTGATTTCCACATCGCCCGTGACGGGCAGCGCGAGGAAGCGAACGACCTCACTGGTGCCGCTGAGGTTGGTGCCTGCGGAAGACAGAATGATGCTGTCTTGGGTGAGCACTGTTTGCCCAGGAATGCCGCTGGCACCGCCAATGTCCGTGGCGCTCCAGGCTTGCGAGGTCGCACCGACATTGACGGTGACATCCATCGTGGTGATCTGCACGCCATCGCTGGCCGTCAGGCGCAGCACATGCGAGCCCGCCGCGCTGAAGGTCGCCGTGGTGGTGGGCTGGGCGGCATCGGCAAAGGTGACGGTACCCGGGCCGCTCTGCTTGCTCCAGGTAGTCGTGAGCGCGGTGCTTGGCTGGTCATCGTGAAACATAGTCGCGTCGAGCACCATGCCGATACCAGCCGGTATGCCGACTGTCCCGACGCGCGGGCTGAGCAGACGAATCAGCGGCGCGATGTCGGTCTGAGAATCGACCAGGGAAACCGTGGCCGAACGAGTTGCGCTGAGCGTGGAGGTCGAAGCGCTAGTGAGGGTGACAGTGACCGTCTCAGTGCCCTCGGTCGCCGCATCGGCGCTCGCTGTGAGCGTGACATCGACGAACGCCTGCCCTGAGGCAATCGTTGCCGAGGTGCCGAGCGCTGTGAAATCGGTCCCGCTGGTCGCACTGCCGCTGACAGCGAATGGCACCGCGAGCGCGGCGGTTCTAGGCCCTGTGCGTGCAATGCGAAGGGTGCCAGTGTTGCCACTTTCACTGGCGACATCATCCAGCGCGGTGATGCTGACACGTGGTTCATCATCCAGGATGAACAGACTGAACACACTCTGCGCGGTCGGAATGCTCACACCGCTGGCATTGGTGAGTTGCAGGATAACGAACTCCTCGTCCTCCGGCACCGAGTCATCGAGCAGCGTGATGGGGAAGGCCTTGCTGGTCTCGCCGGCCTCGAAGGTGAGTGAGCCTTGATTGAGTGTGAAATCCGCACCACCTCCGGTGGCACTGGTCGTTTGCACGCTGTAGTCCACGCTCACGGCCTGCGAGGCAGCGGTGGAAAGCTCCACCGTGATCAACTCCGTGCCGCTGCCTTCAATGGCCGTGCGTGTGAGTTGAGCGCTGGGGAAGCGCGCCTGAATGGTTTGCGCGTCGTTGTCCGTGATAACGACCGTGCTGGAGGCGTTGTCGATGCCATAGGCGGCGCTCGGCTGCACCGTGAGGGTCAGCGTTTCGGCCACCTCACTGGCGGCGTCATCGATGCCTGTGACCGTGATGTAAACGCCCGCACTCGCAGCAGGAATGGTGACGGGCGA
>CAXNNN010000253.1:0-5778 GCA_964203095.1 Verrucomicrobiaceae bacterium
ATGGCGAGGTAGCGTTGATTACCGCACTCGTGGGCGGTGAGGGGATCGATAGCCACGCCGATGAGGCTACCCTTGCCGCGCATTTGGGTGAAGAAGTCTTCATTGGCAGGCCACACACCAGCGAACCGGCCTTCTTTAACGGTGACCCCTTCCTTAGTGCCGGGGTTGCACATGAGCGGCACGTTCAGCGCTGCTTCGGGAATGCTATGGGTCTTGATGGTCGAGCGGGTCGGGTTTGCGGTGAGTAATGGCACACCGCTGCGCAGCCACGCTGCGGCCACACGCTCTGGGTGCAGCAGCACCATGCCACCAGCCCAGTGACCGCCACCGCTGTGGCCCCACAGTGCCCAGGGCACCTTTGACATTTCAGGATGCCCACTTTTCATACCCAGGTCGACAAGGCATTGTTGGAAGGCCGCGCTGGAGCCGTTGCGCGGATCGCACCACATCTGGCACTCCGCTTTGTCTGGCTGCTCATAGGAAGGTGAAAGCAGGGCGCAGTCATGCTTCCTTGCCAGCGCCTGCCAGTGCAGGTCGTAGGCACCGGTCAGGCCAGATTTGCAGGAGCCTTCGCCGCAGCCGTGCTGGTGAACGATCACCCCACGAACCTGCTCCACGCCGGGTGGCACCCACATCGTGTAATTGACGGGATAGACCAATTCGCCGGGCTTGGTCGAGGCCTCGTAGCGCACGCGATAGTAAGGTGCCTCGGCAGGCGGGAAGACATCATACGGAGCCTGCTGGGCAGCGAGTGCGACGGAGAGAGCGAAGAAGGTGAAGAGAGTGCGGTGCATGAAGCTGCAATGAACGTGTAATCCTTTCCCATTCTATGCCGTTGAGGTGGATTAAGGTCTACCGCATGATCCTCATGATGAAAAACCTCCTGCTGCTTCTCGCTCTCGCCTCCGCGTCCTTCGCTCAGGACGGCTTCACACCTTTGTTTAATGGCAAGGACCTCACTGTTGGGATGGCGACGCGAAGCTGCGGAAGGTGGAGGACGGCTTCGTCATCGGCACTTGCACCGGACCGGACCGGATGCACTAGCGCACAACAGCTTCCTCATCTGGCGCAGTGGCAAGGTGGGCGACTTTGAACTGCGTGCCACGGTGCGCGTCATGGGCGATAACAACAGCGGCATTCAGTATCGCAGTCTTGAGTTGCTAGAGGTCGTGCCCTGGGTCATCACGGGCTATCAATGCGACATCCATCAAGCACACGGGCATGACGTATGAAGAAAGGGGCGGGGCATCTTTGGTCTCAATGGCCGGAACGTGATGCTCGACCCCGATGGCGCGCTGTGGCTGCTCAGCGAACACGCGCCCGTGAAGGTCGATGTCTCGCAGTGGAACGGGTATGTCATCATCGCGCGCGGCAATCATCTCATCCACCAGATCAACGGTCAGGTCACCTCCGAACTGTTCGATCCGATGACAAGAGGCGCACGCTGGAAGGCCTGCTCGCCATCCAGCTTCATCGCGGCAATGCGAACAGCGTTGAGATCCAAGACCTCCGCCTCAAAGTCCCGCCCGAGACCCCGCTCGTGCCCTTCGATCCCGCCAAACTGCACGCCACCGCGACGAAGATCGAAAAACCGCGCACCAGCTTGCGCAGCTCCGCGAGTTCAGAGTCTGTGATGTCGCCGCTTTCCACCAGACAGTGCACCAGTGCCAGACTGCTGCCGCCGAAGAAGCGCTTCTTCAGCTCAGCCAGCACGCTCGTGCGGCCTTGCGTTTCCTGCACCACAGGATCATAGAGATGGGTGTGTCCCGACTCATCAGGATTGATCCAGCCCTTGGCTTCGAGTCGCGTGAGATGGGTCTGCAAGGTGTGGCGCGTGATCGGTTCGTTGCGGCCCGCGTTCACGGCTTCCAGCAGATCGAGCACCGATACGAGATGCGATTTCCAAAGCGCATCCATGGTGGCTTATTCGGCCGCCGAGAGGATAGCGAGATATCGTTAACCACATCTTGCAATATCTTTACTATATTTGGCGAGTTCAGCGAGCTGTAAATACTACAAGTGGCGGATCATGGATCTAGCCCAAGGCAGTGACCCATCGGCGTTGACTTAACAGGCTGCTGGGAAACACATTGGTATCGGAGCTGCACTTCTTTTCCAGCGGTTGTTTGCGCCTTTTGCAGGGCTCGCGCCTCTTCTCTTGTGGTTTTTCGCCCATCGAGGGGCGTTAGGGGCGCAGTGCGTCCGAATCGGAGCCTTAGCTTAGGCCACCACCACTGCTGGCCATGCGCAGCAGCTTAGCGTCAGCCTGGCCACGTGTAGCCCGCCGACGCTTTTGGTCCAGCCCAAGATTTGTTCCATGCACCGTCGAACGATTAGGCTGTCATTGTGGGTGCCGCACTTCATGGTGCGCACGTCGGGCACTTCAACCAGCTGTGCTTCGATCTGGGCGCAGTGCGCTGAGACTCCGCGCTTGCGGCAGCCCTCCACAAACTCTTGCTTGTGATAACCTTGACTAGGGGGCAGGTGAATCATGTGACAAAGCTCCAGAGATCAAGCGCGGCGAGTGATGCTTTTCGACGGCGCGCTTGACTCTGCGACCAGGAGCAATAAAAAGCTTCAGAAGGACGAAGTGATGTCAGAGAAAATGAGTTAGGCAGACCTACTGGCTTGCTCTCCCGGTTGGAGGCACTAATTTCCCGGCGTCGGTCCATTCGACCTGTTCACTTCTCTACTTTTCGCTATCATCTATCTCCATGCCTCTCCTTCGCGTCGAACGACTCAAAGTCCACTTCCCAATTCGCAGTGGTTTGCTACGCAAGCAAACGGACGCGGTGAAGGCGGTGGATGACGTGAGTTTCCAGATCGCCGAAGGCAAGACGCTCGGCCTCGTGGGGGAGAGTGGCAGTGGCAAGTCCACGCTGTCTCGCGCGCTGCTGAAGTTGCAGCCTGTGACCGCTGGCGAAGCTTACTACGCTGGCAGGGAACTCTTCGGCATGAGCGAGTCCGAGTTCCGTCCGCTGCGCAAGGATTTGCAGATGGTCTTTCAAGACCCCTTCGGCTCGCTGAATCCGCGCATGACGGTGCTGGCGATCATTGATGAGCCTTTGGGCATACATTTCCCCAGTCTTAGTCGCTCGGAGCGCGAGGACCGAGTGGCTGGGCTTCTGATCAAGGTGGGCCTGGACCCTGCTGCCATGCATCGCTACCCGCATGAGTTCAGCGGTGGTCAGCGGCAGCGCATCGGCATCGCCCGCGCGCTGGCCGTGCAGCCGAAGTTCCTCATCTGCGATGAGCCAGTGAGCGCTCTGGATGTCAGCGTGCAGGCGCAGATTTTGAACTTGCTCAAGGATCTTCAGGACGAGTTTAACCTGACTTACCTCTTCATCGCGCATGACCTCGCTGTCGTGCGGCACATGAGCGACGACATCATCGTCATGTATCGGGGCAAGATCGTGGAGCGTGGCGGTGCAGATCGCGTCTGTGAGTCGCCGCAACATGATTACACGAAGAAGCTGTTGAGCTCCGTGCCTGTGCTATAATTCTGGCCACATTTCATGACACCGCTTTTCCGCAAGTTCCTTGGCATCAATTGGGTGATCGTCATCAACATCGTCATCCTGATCGGATTCGGTGTGTATGCGATCTACAACGCCGCCGATGGTCGCCCTGGATTTGAGAACAAGTGGAGCGATCAGGTCGTCTGGTCCTGCGCGGGTGGTGTGGTGTTTTTTGCCACGGCGATGCTCGACTACAAGTGGCTGCGCTGGGGCGCGTGGATTATGTATGTGGCGGCGCTGGGCGGGATCTTTTTGGTCAAGGCGATTGGTGTGGAGCGTAGTGGCGCGCAGAGTTGGATTGAGGTGGGCAGCATCACTGTGCAGCCCTCGCAGTTCGCCATCGTAGCGGGCATTGCAGTGCTGGCGATTGTGTTCGGTGACCTTCAGCGCGTGGTGCCGGTGTTTCGCTATCCGTTCCTGCGCATCCTGCTCGGCAGCATTCTGGCCGTGGTGCCGATGGCCTTGATTTTGAAAGAGCCCGATCTGGGGTCCGCCATGGTGTGGGGCCCGATGTTTTGCGGCATGATCCTGGTGGGCAGCATTCCGTTTCGCTACCTGATCGCGCTCATCTTGATCGTCATGACGATTCTGCCGCTGGCGTACTTCTTCGGTCTGAAGGACTACCAAAAGCGCCGTATCGACACCTACATTCGCATGTTGACCACGACCGAGGCGAAGATCGAAGACATTCAGGGCGACGGCTGGGTGCCGTATCATTTGCAGCTCGCCGTGGGCTCATCGGGCTTCGAGGGTAAGGGGCCGCTGTCTCGCAAGGTCGAAGACCAGCGCAGCATTCACCGCACCTTCTTCCCCCATGAAGCGATCAATGACTTCATCAGTGGCGTTATCTGTGAGGAATTCGGGTTCCGCGGCATGTTGCTCGTGCTCAGCGGCATTAGCTTGCTCATCTTCCAGTGTATTTTTGTGGCCTTCTATGCCCGAGATCAAATGGGGCGTCTCGTCGTTGTTGGGGTTGTCGCAGCCATGATGACTTACGTCTTCATGAATGTGGGCATGAACATCTTACTCGTGCCGATCACGGGTTTGCCTCTGCCCTTCATCAGCTACGGCGGCACCTTTATGGTGGTCGTGCTGTTCATGTTTGGCCTGGTGCAGAGCGTCTGGGTGCACCGGAATATCTCGCCTGCGAAGAATCCACGGGAGCGGGCAGTGGAGGCGTAGGGCAGGGCGTGAATCGTGTTCATCGTTTCGCCCAGCACAATCCCGTTGCGTGGGCTGGCTGATGGGGCTTTATGCGACTCATCACCATGAGCCAGACTTTCCCTTCTACCTGGGCGCGATTCAATGCGCATTTCGTTCGTTACGCTGATCTCGGCTTCTCCATCGACATCAGCCAGATGGCTTTCCCTGAAGGTGTTTTTTCGGCGCAGGCAGCGGGTATCGAGCGCGCGTTCAGCGACATGAAAGCGTTGGAGTCGGGTG
Organism: Verrucomicrobiaceae bacterium; assembly: GCA_964203095.1. Lineage (GTDB taxonomy): Bacteria > Verrucomicrobiota > Verrucomicrobiia > Verrucomicrobiales > Verrucomicrobiaceae > JAEUHN01. Next base: position 4,962 of record CAXNNN010000253.1, read on the forward strand.
CCATCGCCAACCCTGATGAAGGTCGCATGGTTGGCCACTACTGGCTGCGGAATGCGGAGCTGGCACCGACAGCCGAGATGAAGGCCGAGATCACGGAGACGCTGGATGCGACGCTGAAATTTGCTGACGATGTGCGTGCAGGAACGATCGTGGCGGCCAATGGCCAGAAATTCACCCGCGTGCTGGTCGTCGGTATCGGGGGATCCGCTTTGGGCCCCCAATTGGTGGCTGATGCTCTGGCTGTGGCGCGTCCGCCGCTCGCGATTGATTTCCTCGACAACACGGACCCGGATGGCATTGACCGTCTCATGGGTCGCCTCGGCGCGGAACTCGCCACCACGTTGACCTTGGTCATCTCCAAGTCCGGTGGCACCAAGGAAACGCGCAATGGCATGTTGGAAACCCAGCGTGCCTACAACGCTCAAGGCTTGGACTTCGCCAAGCACGCAGTTGCGGTGACCGGGGTGGACAGCGAGTTGGATAAGCACGCGATTGGCCAGGGCTGGATGGCTCGTTTCCCCATGTGGGACTGGGTCGGTGGCCGCACCTCATTGATGAGCGCCGTGGGCACGATTGCCGCTGCGCTGCAAGGCGTGGATGTGCGCCAGTTCCTCGCGGGTGCAGCGGCCATGGATGCGAAAACCCGCAGCCTGCCTGCTGAGCAAAATGCGGCGATGCTGTTGGCCCTCATGTGGCATCACGCAGGCAAGGGCAAGGGGCTGAAGGACATGGTTATCCTGCCTTACAAGGACCGTCTGGTGCTGTTCAGCAAGTATCTGCAACAGCTCGTTATGGAGTCACTGGGCAAGGAGCTTGA
>CAXNNN010000254.1:0-5768 GCA_964203095.1 Verrucomicrobiaceae bacterium
CGCATCGTCAAGAAGCGCGTGCCGATCGGCGTCATCGGCATCATCTTCGAATCTCGCCCGAATGTCACGACGGATGCTGCGTCGCTTTGCTTCAAGACCAGCAACGCCACCATTCTACGGGGCGGCTCGGAGGCGATCCACTCGAACAACGCACTGGCAGCCGCCTTGCAAGAGGGCGGAGCCAAGGCCGGACTGCCTGCGAATAGCGTCCAACTCATCCCCTTCACCGACCGCAGCAGTGTGGAGCACATGGCAAAGATGGATCCGTTCATCGACTTGATCATCCCACGCGGAGGCAAGGGCTTGATCGAGAAGGTGGTGTCCACGGCACGCATGCCCGTCATCAAGCACTACGACGGCGTCTGCCATGTCTATGTGCACAGCGATGCCGACCTGAGCATGGCAGCGGACATCGTGATCAATTCCAAGACCCAGAAGCCGGGCGTGTGCAATTCGATGGAGACACTACTCGTGCATCGCAATGTCACCGCCGCCTTCTATCCACAGATGGCTGTGCGCCTCCACGCCACAGGCGTCGAAGTGCGCGCCGACGAAGAGGCATTGAAGCTTCTGCCTGCTGGCACGAAGGCTGCAACCCTTGAGGATTGGTCCACCGAATACCTGGATCTCATCCTCTCCATCAAAACCGTCGGCAGTGCCGACGAAGCCATCGAACACATCAACGCCTTCGGCTCGCATCACACCGACAGCATCATCACGCGCGACGAAGCGACGGCGCATGACTTCATGCACAATGTCGATTCCGCCGTCGTGCTCTGGAATGCCAGCACCCGATTCAATGACGGGGGTGAATTTGGTTTCGGGGCCGAGATCGGTATTAGCACCGACAAGCTTCATGCCCGGGGGCCCATGGGTCTGGCTGAATTGACCAGCTATAAATACCTGATTTTTGGAGAAGGCCAGGTGCGAGGCTAGTCTATTCCCCAGGTTTTTGGTGATCCAGCGCATTGAATACAATTACCAAGCTGATTAAACCAAGACTCTCAAATCTGCAATACGCCAAGGCGATACCAATCCGGCGGCGGCTAGGGGCTGCTGGCCCAAGGTTATTCACAGTCCTTGACTGTCCTAGATTTCAAGGGCCACCCTCTGTCAAGGCGGCGTAACCTAAAATTATAAGAGGCACTCCAAAATCAGGCCTATCAGAAGCGAGAAAACTGGCGATTTTTGAAAAAAGCCAGCGGTAGTCTTGACCTTTGGCCAAAAGTTTTTAACATGGGTGCGTCTGAGAAGTCAGTCTTCACAGGCCTCCAGTTTCAAGCGCAAGCAGGTAACTGGGTGTTCGATCCTCTCTGTTGTTGGTTGCTGGATCGTATGGCCCCCGGGTTTCGCTACCCGGGGGCCTCTTTTTTGTGGAGTGTGCTTCACCATTGTTCATTCGGGCCGACGCTAGCCCGCAGGTCGGAGCTGAAAAGAATCCGACTGCACATCTCGTGTGAGAGGCTTTAGAACTCGGCGCATCATGCTGCGGCACTGCCTCACTCTTCTCTGCCTCCTCAGCGTTGGCGCCCACGCCGCTGAAGAGCAGGCCCACGGCGTCGCTTTCGAGCAGTGGGTGTGAGACACCTTCTTCGACACCTACCAACCCGCCTGCTATATGCAGCAGTGGGACATTCCTGCGGACGCCAACGCCAAGCAGGGTGGCCTGCCCGCTAACCCAAAGGCAACCAAGTTCGGCATGCCCATCGACATGGGGGATGCGCTACGCCAGCTCAGCGTCGCCGAGGAAGGCCTGACCTTCCTGCTCATTCTCGGCTTTTGGGATCAGGACGGAGACCGCAAAAAATGGATCCTGGGTCTCACCCCTGTCGTCACGCCTGGGCCGTATCGCGGGCGCTGGGCACCCATCACCCGCGCTGACCTGGAGAAACTGGATGCCATCGTCAAAGACAAGTCGCTCAGCCTTGATGAGGCGCGCGCCCAAGCCCAGGCCATCAAGCGCAAAGCCATCATGCAGGTAAAACCGAAGCTGGACGCGAAGCAGCGCCGTCTGCAATGCAGTATCCGCTTTGGGGACCTCCTCCATTTTCTAGCGCCCACCACCGAACCGCTGCGCCAGGACAAGCCGACGAGCTGGAGCGTGGCGCTGTCGGAGGCGTCCAAGTCACCTCCCCGCAGGAAGAGCAAGTCGTGACGCTCTGCGCCTTGCGTCAAGCTTTTTGCCCTTCATACTGCGCACCCTTTTCCCCGACGCGCCATGCTTGAACAACTCGATTCCCTCAAAGCCGAAGCCCTTGCGGTGCTGGCGACTGCCAATGATGAAGCCGCCCTCGAAGCCGCCCGCGTGAACTTCCTGGGCAAGAGAGGCAGCCTCACCGCTCTCAGTGCCGGGATGCGCGATGTGCCAGCCGATCAGAAGAAGGAAGTCGGAGCCAAGCTCAATGAGGTGCGCGTGGCGATCACCACCGAGATCGAAGCGAAGCAAGCCGCGAAGCAAGCCGCGAAGGACGCTGCGGCCGTGGCTGGCATCGATGCCACGCTACCCGGCCGCCCAGGCTACGGTGTCGGCACGCTGCATCCGCTGACAAAGATTCGCGACCTAGCCGTCAGCACCTTGCGCCGCATGGGCTTCATCATCGCGGATGGCCCTGAGATCGAGACCGAGTGGCATTGCTTCGATGCGCTGAACACGCCGACCGATCACCCCGCGCGCAACGAGAAGGACACCTTCTATCTTCCCGACGGTCGCCTGCTGCGCACGCACACATCATCTGTTCAAGTCCGCACCATGGAAGCAGCAAAGAGCCTGCCCATCCGCATCATCGCCCCGGGCGCTGCGTATCGTCGCGACGAGATTGATGCCACCCACCTCTCCGTGTTCAATCAACTCGAAGGCCTCTATGTTGATAAGGAAGTCAGCTTGGCCGATCTGAAGGGCACGCTCGAGTTCTTCTTCCGCGAGATCTTCGGCCCGCAGACCAAAGTGCGTTTCCGCCCACACTTCTTCCCCTTCACCGAACCGAGCTTCGAGATCGACGTGCTGCTCGAGGTCAAAGGCAAGGATCCGCGTTGGATCGAAATCGCAGGCTGCGGCATGGTCGATCCTGCCGTGTTCGACGAGATCGCGAAGAAGCGTGGCGACGATTTGCTCAACGGTGAAAAGGTCACCGGCTTCGCCTTCGGTCTGGGCCTAGATCGCCTCGCCATGATCCTGCACAGCATCACCGACATCCGCCATTTGATCGACAACGACACCCGCTTCCTCGCGCAGTTCGCGTGAGATGATTCCAAGCTGTTTTGACAGGATGGACAGGATTCTCTTCTTTGAAGCATTTGGTTTATGACAATGGATGAGCTCACTCACCAAGTGATCGGTATCGCGATGGAGGTTCATCGCGCCCTGGGACCCGGCTTTCTGGAGTCTGTTTACCATCGAAGTCTTGAGATCGAGTTGTCTGGCGCGAGTCTCTCCTTTGAGTCCGAAGTGCCCGTCAATGTGTTCTACCAGCAGAAATTGGTCGGCAAGTTTCAAGCAGACCTCATCATCTCTCACCCGACTGACGGAAGGCTTCTTATCGAGTTAAAGGCAGTAGAGACCATCGTCAAAGCGCACGAGGCGCAGACTGTGAACTACCTCACGGCCACAGGCATCGACGACGCGCTCATCCTCAATTTCGGCACCTCCAGTCTCCAGTTCAAACACAAGTATCGAAAAGGCCTCACGCTCGCTCATTCCGATCCTGCATAATCCTGCAATCCCGTTAATCCTGTCCAAATGAAAGTCTCTCTCTCCTGGCTCAGCACGCACATCGACCTCAGCGCTTACACCACGGCACAACTCACGGACCTGCTCACGTTTGCGGGTGTCGAAGTCGAAGGTATCGAAGAAAAAGGCGTGACCTCGGACAAGGTCGTCGTGGCTCAGATCAAAGAATTCGTGCAGCATCCGAATGCCGACAAGCTCAGCGTCTGTCAGGTGGATGACGGCTCGGGCTCGCTACGCCAGATCGTGTGCGGGGCAAAGAACTTCAAGGTGGATGACAAAGTTCCCCTCGCGCTGCCCGGTGCTATCCTGCCAGGGAACTTCGAGATCAAGGAAGGCAAGCTCCGTGGCGTCGTCAGCGGTGGCATGATGTGCAGTGGCAAGGAACTAGGCATTGGCGAGGACACGGGCGGCTTGCTCATCCTCAATCCCGCCTCGCCCGTGGGCACCCCGTTCAATCAGCTGTTCAAGCCGGACGTGATGTTCGACCTGGAGATCACGCCCAATCGCTCGGATCTGCTCAGCCATCTCGGCTTGGCTCGTGAACTCGCCGCCTTGACCGGCCTACCACTGAAAAGCCAGCGCGACCATGCCACTCCTGCGACCCAACTGGTGGCTTCCGACATCAAGATCGAAGCCAGCGATGCTTGTCCCTTCTATTCCGCGCGTCTGATCAATGGAGTGAAGGTCGGTCCGAGTCCTGATTGGTTGAAGGCGCGTCTGGAGAGCATTGGCCTGCGCCCGATCAACAACATCGTGGACATCACCAACTACGTGCTCATGGAAATGGGCCAGCCGCTTCATGCCTTCGACTTGGCGAAGCTGAAGGGCGACATCGTCATCCGCAAGGCGACTGAAGGCGAGAAGATGATCGCGCTCGATGGTGCCGAATACACGCTGGACATCAACGACCTCGTCATTGCTGACAACGCACGCGCAATGGCCATCGCGGGCGTCATGGGCGGTGAAGAAACAGGTGTGACCGAGACCACGACTGACGTGCTACTCGAGAGCGCTTACTTCCAGCCCAGCGGCATCCGCCGCACCTCGCGCAAGCTCGGGCTCAGCAGCGACTCCAGCTATCGCTTCGAGCGCGGGGTCGATCCTCAGCAAGTGCACGGTGCCTCCGAACTGGCCACCAAGCTCATCCTCGAACTCGCGGGTGGCAAGGCCGACGAAACGACTCAGCACGTCGGTGTTGCGCCGAAGCTCGCTAGCGTGGTCGTCTTCAACGAAGCCAAGACCCGCAGCCTGCTCGGCATTCCTGATCTCAGCGACAGCGAGATGCACGACATCCTGGGCAAGTTCGGCCTCACCAAGACCAGGGAGGGCTGGCAAGTGCCCACGTATCGCCTCGACTTGCAGCGCAGCGTCGATCTCGCGGAAGAGATTGCCCGTGTCGTCGGCTTGGATCGGGTGCCGTCGAAGCAAATCGCTGCCTTCGCGACCAGCGATGCCGCCGACAAGAGCTACGACTTCGCCATGCAGTTGCGTCATGCCTTGGTGCATCGCGGCTTCAACGAGGCACAGACCCTGCGCCTCATCTCGAATGAGCAGCTCACCGACAGCCTCGGCGTCATTGATTTAACCAAATGGACCGTGCCGGTGAAGAACCCGCTCAGCGAGGATCACACCACGCTTCGCCCGAGTATCGTGCCTGGTTTGATCGCCACCGCCGCGTTGAATATCCGCCAAGGCAACATCCGCCTGCGCTTCTTCGAGACCGGTCGCATCTTCTTGAAGCTGCCCAATGGCCAGACGCGCGAGGACGAACGCATCGCCATCCTTATCAGCGGTCCAGTGTCGCCATCGAGCTGGCATGGCCGCGAACCGCAGGCCGCCAGCGTGCATGACCTGTGTGGCATCATCGAGCAACTGCCCGGCTTGAACGGGCAGAGCATCGAACTCAAGAAGACTGCCGACAACGACACCTTCCTGCTCAGCAACGAGCTGAAGGCGAACAACAAGGGCATCGGCTGGATCGCGCAGTTGCACCCCTCCCGTGCCCGTGCTATCGACGCACGTCATCCTGTTTATGTTGCCG
>CAXNNN010000255.1:0-5745 GCA_964203095.1 Verrucomicrobiaceae bacterium
CGCTCATGACTGGCGTCGAGCACATGGACGAGGAAGTCGGCGTTCACGGCCTCCTCCAACGTTGCGCGGAAGCTCTGCACCAAGTCATGAGGCAGGCGACGCACGAAGCCCACGGTGTCCGTGACCAGGATCTGTTGGCCATCGGGCAGAGCCAGGCGGCGAGTCGTAGTGTCGAGCGTGGCGAAAAGCTTGTCCTCGGCGAGCACATCTGCCCCCGTCAACTTGTTCAGCAGGGAAGACTTGCCCACGTTGGTGTAGCCGACGATGGCGACCTGCGGCACAGGCACGCGACTGCGCTCCTTGCGCATGGTGTCGCGATTTTGCCGCACTTCCAGCAGCTCGGCCTTCACCTTGTCGATCCGTTTTGAGGCCAGCCGGCGGTCGATTTCAAGCTGTGTCTCGCCTTCTCCTCGGGCCGCTCCACCGCCACCACCCGCCCCACCGCTGCCGCCTGCGCCACCACCGCCACTGCCACCGGCTTGGCGGTCAAGATGGGCCCACATGCGGGTCAGGCGTGGCATGGAATACTCCAGGCGCGCCAGCTCGACCTGCAAGCGGGCTTCCTTGGTCCGGGCGCGCATGTTGAAAATGTCGAGGATGACTTCGTGACGATCAATCACACACAGGTTGGAGTCCTGCTCCCAAGCACGCTGCTGGCCGGGGCTCAGCTCATTATCAAACACAATGCAGTCACACCCCTCAGCCTTCGCCTGGGCGATGATTTCCGCCGCCTTGCCTTTGCCAATGAAGTAGCGTGGGTTGTGCTCGCGAACGTAGGGCGTCTCAATGATGGCGACATGGATCCCCAGTGTCTCAACCAGCTCGCGCAACTCATCGACCATGTCGACGGCCTCCGCCATTTGTCGCCTGTCGAAACAAGCGCCGACCAGCATTGCCTTCTGCACCATCTTTGGCTTCTCACGAACATCGAACATAGCTGAGCCTAGCCGGGATGCAGGCGGGTGCCAAAGAAATGCACGCGACGTTGCGGATGCTGCGTAATCATGCAAGGAACCATGATGAATCGCCGACTTTGGACTGTCCTCACCCTCACCCTCACGACCCTGCTTGCCGGATGTGGCGCGAGCGATCCCAGCTTTGTTCGACTCGGCGATTACGAGAACGACGCAGGTGCCGCTGTCGTGCGGCAGTTGATCCAGACGCTACCCGAACTAGCGCCCGGTGTGCCCAAGGAATACTGCATTGTGAAGGCGCTGGACCTGCGCGCCACCGACATGGAGTTCACCCACCAGTTCCAGGACTTGAAGTTGCTTTTTGTCAGCCGCGATGTGCTCGGTGAGCAAGAGGACACCCATTTTCCAATGAATCCGAAGAGTGGCCTCAGCCCCATCATGCTACAGATCGCCCGCATGAAAAAGCTCAGCGCTGAGGCTTATGAAGTGGAAGCAGCGTGGGCGTATAAGCGGGAATTCGAGCGCAAGCGCTTCAAGACCGAACTCGTCGGCGGCCAGTGGAAGGTAACAGAGTTGGAGACTCTGGACCGTTATCAGACGCCCGTGGCGAAGTAGATAGCCTACTCGCCCACGACCGACACGACGATACTGCGCTGATGTGGCGCTCGGCGATGTTCAAACAGGAAAAGCCCCTGCCAAGTGCCCAGCGCTAGGCGCCCGTTCATGACGGGAATCACCTCCGACGTGCGGGTCAAGGCCATGCGCAGGTGGCTAGGCATGTCGTCCGGCCCTTCATGGGTGTGCACAAAGTAAGGCGTGTCCTCCGGCACTAGGTGATCGAAAAAGCTGTGCAGGTCTGTCCTAGCGGAGGGATCAGCGTTCTCAAAGATCACCAAGCTGCAGCTGGTGTGCTGCACGAACAAAGTCGCCGTGCCGCTCCGAATCCTGCTGGCAGTAACGATGCGAGCGCAGGCCTCCGTGATTTCATAAGTGCCCTTGCCTCGCGTGGCGACGGTGAATTGATCGGTGTGAGCTGCCATCGTGGGAACAAAAAACGCTGGCCCTGCGATCAGGACCAGCGTGATGAAGAATCAACGATGCGGCAATTACTGGGCGGCTGGAGCCTCTTGCTGGGACTGCATTTGCATCTGCTGAATCTGGGCCGCCGCAGAAGCAGCTGCCACAGCACCAGTCGCCATGGACACCAGGATGCAAATCGTCCAAATCAGCATGAGCTTGCTCAGATTCAGAGTCTTCGCGTTGATCCATCCCCAAATGAAGGTGTAGAGGCTGCAAATCAGCCCGAGGATGCCGTGGAGTGCCCCCTTGGCCTTGAACAGCTGGATGAGAACCATAATGAAGCAGATGATGCTGCCGAGGACGGAAATGCCGTAGATGATGGTCATGATTTGAGAGGTGATTAACGGTTATAACATAGCATCTGCCAGACCAAGAGTGCCTTGATCGTTGAATGCACTGCTCATCCAACCAAGAATCGGCCCGGGGTGTCAACACTACAGTCTTGACCGGTGGAACTTATTTCGTCTCCGTTGGCTCCTTCACGTCAGGGACTTCCATTTCCACCCACTCATCGCCTTCCCTGCTCAGCCGCCACTGGTTATACGTGATGACTGCCGCAAGGCCCATGAAGGCCACAGAAGTCTCCAGGATGAAGGGCGTGGTGAAGACGGTGAAAAGTAAGAAGACAGATTCGGTCACCACTTCACGTGCTTCAGGGCTAGTCCACACCACGTAGCCCGCACCAGCGAGCATCAGCAGAGCGATGACCAAGGGACCGATCCAGCGGCGGGAAGAAGGTTTCATGAGGGATCAAGGGTCGGCCGATGCGTCCGTCGTCCGGTATTCTTCAACGACTGGAATGGCGCGACGCACAGGCACCCTGTCAAGACCGACGGGCACCACGGTTGCCGTCGACACCTTACTCACCGCGAGCACTGGCTCCGCAGACCACTCCTGCACCACGATGGCAGGCTTGACCACCGACTCCACCGCGACGGCAGGTTTCAGCAGGAAGTTATGGGCGAAGATGGCAGAGCCAACCCCAACGAAGCACAACAACAGAAAAGTATAGACGATCGGCGAGGGCATACCCTGGCTCAGATTGACCTTGTCAGCAGCCCGGCGGTCTCCAATCCAAGGGCCGTAGCTCTCCGTCAGGTAACGGTAATCAAAAGGGCCACCGAGCACGGGGTCAGGCAGGCCCGTGGAAAACTCCTGAGCGTCCACATCGAGATACCGGCCATACAACCGAATGAATCCCCGGGCATACGCCATGTTGCCGAAGGCTGCGTAGTTGCCTGTTTCCAACTGACGCAAGCGCGGCACTGGGATACGTGTGGCGTGTGCTGCGTCCTCCAAGGTCAGTCCCCGAGCTTCGCGGGCGGCTTTGAGCGTTTCAGAAAGGGGGGCGTCCATGTCGGGATTTGCTGGGTTCGGAAGTTAAGCGAGGGCTCCTAAATTGAAAGGACTTATTTTGAGCTAAAACGCTCGTCAGTACTGTCAGACTGACGACGGGCGACGCCGTTGAATTTTTTCTGGCACAGGTGAAGGCGCAGGTTGCGCTTCTCGGGTGGTAAGGATACACTCGCCGCCCTTCTGCCGTCCCATACTTTACGAAGAATCCACCACTCTGGCCGCTCTTTTCCGCCCCACCGCATTTCTGCATGAAAACTGCTGAGGACACTTTCGTCATGCCCGGCCAAACGACGCCGGAAGTCTGGCGTGCCCTGGGGAAGCACTCCGCCACCCGGCAGGAGTCGTCCAAGGCCAAGTCCGCCGCCTGGATCGCCCTCCCCATGCGCTCGATGCTGTCTGTGCCCATGCACTTTCCAGCGATGAATGCCGAGCGCCGCGAGGCCGCCGTCGCGCTGGAACTGGAAGGGGCAGGCGTCCACGTGACCCAAACGGACTTCCAAACCCTCGCTCTAGACAGCGAACAGCGCGAGCACCGGGCCTGGAGCGTGGTGCTCTCGGCTCAGCTGCCCGAGCAGGCGCTGAAAAGCTCGCTCGACTGCCACTTTGCTCCTTCTGTTAGCTTTCAGACGCTCAAGGGCGGTGAAGCGAGGCTCTGGGACGAGGCTCAGCGCCTAACGCTGGCCATCCCAGACGAAGCCGGGCGCACATTGCATGCTCAGGCCCTCACAGCTACCGAGCCTGACGAAGATGCCGCAGCGGAAATCCGCTGCATTTTGGGTGCACTTGAGCTGAGCGGCATGACACCCGTGGTCGACTCTCTCGCCCTGCTACAGTCCGAGAACAGCGTCTTGCCCGATGGTGCTCTGGTGTCCCTGGCCAACCACTTGGAGATCCCCGTCACCACGCGAACTTCGCCCGCTCCCCACTTGCCACGCGAGGCTTGGCGGCTCGTGCCCCCCGTCATCGTGAGCAAGCGCCACCAGCGCAGCCAGCAGCAGACGCTCATGCTCGCTGGGGCGGGATTTGTGCTCGTGCTCCTGGCGCTGCTCGGAGCCTTCGCAGGTCGGCTCTGGACCCGCGAGCGTGCCCTGGCCGCCGAGACAGCTCGCCTGACCGCCGTGGAGCCGGAATTGCAGACCATTCGCGATGCCAAGGCGCGCTGGCAGATCATGGAAGACGCCGTCACCCCGGACAAGTCGGCCATGGAAATCTTCCACCAAGTCTCCCAGCTACTGCCGCCAGAAGGCATTCGCTTGGAGATTTTCGAGATGCGTGATGGGCACATCATTCTCAGTGGTGAAGCCGCCAATCAAGGCCTCGCTGGCCAGTTCCGCGAAGACCTGCAACGTGTCCCCACCTTTTCGGGTCTCACCTGGGACCTGCCCAATGCCGAACTTCAACCCGATGGCCGCGCTCGCTTCCGCTATGAAGCCAGTCCACCAGAGGCTGAAGAAGCCGCCCTTTGATCCATGAACGCCCGCGAACTCCGCCTCGCCATCGCCTTCATCGCTATCCTTGTGATCGGCGGCGGCTTCATCGTCTTCACCCAGATTGGCCGATGGAAAAAAAACATCGAGCAGCGCGAGTTCGCCCTGTCCTTGAAGAAAGTCGAAGCCGACGAACTGCTCCTGCAGAAGGACTTCTGGGACACACGCTCCAACTGGCTCAATGAGAAGCAGCTTGTTTATTCCGGCCGCAAAGATGCGGACAACTCACTCTACGACCTGATCGAAGAGTCCGCCAAGAAGGCAGGCATCACCCTGCTGAGCCGCCAGCAGGAGCAGCCCGAGGAACAGCCCGGCGTGATCGCCGCAGGCATCGTGGTCGAGGCCAAGGGCGGCCTGGAGAAGATGCTGCGTTGGCTGCACGACCTGCAAAAGCCAGACGCCTTCATCAGTGTCAAAGGCATGACCTTGAAGCCCGACGTCGAAGACAGCGCCATCATCATGCTTTCCGAGGCCCGGATTCAGAAATGGTATCGCAACGCTGCTGCTGCCCCATGAAAGCCCTGATCACCATTCTCAGCCTTGTCACGACATGGTCCCTGGCTCAAGAGCCCGAGGTCGCTCCGCCAGCAGAAGCCGCCCCTGCGATCATGTCCACAGCCGAAGCCCCTGCCGAGTTAGCCACTGCGGTGCCCGAGCCCTATCGCGATGATCGCTACCAGGCGACCTGGGCAAAGAACCCGTTCTTGATCAAGGTCGCAGCCCAAGTTCAGGCCACGGCTTCCTTCGCCGAAGATTGGGAGTTGAAAGGCATCTTCGAGCGTGGCGGCGTGCAGACCGCCCTGCTCGGCAGCAAGAAAGACCCCAGCAGCTTCAAGCGCGTGGGACCGAATCCAGACGCTGAAGGCTTCCAGCTTGTGAAGGCCAGCCCCAGCCGCAATCGCAAGGAC